>JAYSXU010000852.1:0-7741 GCA_043716965.1 Fimbriiglobus sp. | reverse complement strand
GACCGCAAAGTGGCAGATCGTCCAGGATGCCATCCGCGCGTATCGAACGACCCCAATCTACCGCACGCCAAACACCGCGACTGCGTAACTCCTATAATGATTAGATTTATCGGCAAACCTAAACTGGTGAAGGATTTTGTAAATCAAGGAAACTCAGTACTTGAAAGTTTTGATGAAGTGGAAAATGGTTTTATCGCGTTTGGTTCGCGTTTGAATCAAGATGAAGCATTAGAAATTGCAACTGCACTGGAAGAGTTCTACACTCTCGCTGGCGAGGAAATTGGTGACAACATAATATGTTGTTGCATGCTGCAATTGATTTCTCATCTAACTGAGAGCCGACGTGCTGAGAAGCTTCACAAAGTGCTTTTACGTACTTTGGCTAGCGAACGACTTCGGAGTATTGACCGAAATACAAAATTTTCTGATTCGCATACCTTTTATGTGAGAGCAGCAATTCAATGTACTTCGTTAACATTCCTGACCGAATTGCTCCGCGACCCAGGCTGTGTCGAATATTTCAAAGACGCAGTCCTGGCCTGCCTCGAAGAATTGGCCTATCCCGATCCAGTGCAGTCGGTGGTCGTCACGGGTCTGGGGGCGGATCGGTTCGGGTCGCTTGCGATTGTGGCGATGAAGATCGCCGCCGACGAACGTCGCACCCAGAACCGCCGGTTCCGCACCGTGTCCGATGCCGCGAAGTGGGTCGCCGAACACCACCCCGAAATCGACCTCGACCGCCCGTACCACAAGCACCCGCCCGCGAAGTGACCACGGGGCGTGCGGCATAAAGTGCAATGCCTGACCTAGTCGCGGGTTATTCGTGGCTTCAACAGAATGGCGGCGTGTAGACGTGTAGAATGGTGCTGCTTAATGATGCCTCACAATTCAGGAGCCGCAGATGGTTACGGTGATGACGGTGTTTGAAAACGGCGTGTTGAAGCCGTGCGAACCGTTGAAACTTGCGGACGGGCAAACCGTTCAGTTAACGGTCTCGGAGCCGTCGGCGGTGACCACACTTTGCGCCCCGGCGCCCGACGAAGACGAGTTTGCGCGGCGGGTGAACGCGGCCACGTCGGTCCGAGAGATGTTCGCGGTCATGGACACGCTCCCCGCCGGGGCGGACGGGTACGATCTGTTTCAAGCGTTGAACGAGAACCGCAAAACGACCGGGGAGCGGCTTCTTGGTCCGGAGCTGCCAGCCGGGGTGAATCTGTGAGCGATTGCATCGTCCTCGATTCCGGCCCGCTCGGGATGCTGTGCAATCCCAACACCACGCCCCAAGTCCTCGCCGACCGAACGTGGCTCACGGCCGTTCTGATGGCCAAGCGGCGTGTGATCCTACCGGAGATCGTCGATTACGAAATCCGACGCGAGTTGGTCCGTATCCAGAGCCACTGGGTCTTGACGATCCTGGACGCTACGGAACCTTCCTCGAATACGTCCCCTTACGACCGCAGCGATGCGCCATAGCACACCTTTCCCGGTTCACTCCCGCCGAGTTGTGGCAAAACATCGCGCCCTAAATCTTGTCGCTTGACGACCAGACGCCGTGTCCGATGCCGCGAAGTGGGTCGCCGAACACCGCCCCGAAATCGACCTCGACCGCCCGTACCACCAGCACCCGCCCATAAAGTGACCCCCACGCCTACGGCAACCGGCGACGCCAGTACCCCGGTCGCCGCCGGCCGTGAGCCACGGCAAGGACCAGGACGCCCGTCGACTCGATGACGTAGACCAGTTGGAAGGGGAATCGACGCAACCGACGGATGCGTGTGCCACGCAAATGGGGCGATCCCAGTGCAGGGTTCGCCCCGATCCGAGCAATAGCGTAATTGAGGGCGGTTACGAAGCGGTTAGCCAAGTTGACTCCACGTCTTGCGTAGAACCGACGAATTGACCGGACTTCGGCCTCGGCCAGTGAGTGGAAATCAACCGGAGTCGCCATTGGCATCTTCCAGGAGTCGCTTTCGGACCTCTTCCCACGGAATCGGCTTCTCTTTGCCGGACCGAACCTCTTCGAGCCGGCGGGCAATCTCGTTGGCCCACGCCTTCTCGACATTTTCTTCGGATTCAGTCTCCAAAGTGTCGAAGAGAATGGCCGCGATCTCGCCGCGTTCTTGCTCGGACAGCCGAAGAGCTTCCGCCAACACTGCTTCTGCTTGATGAGTCATCGTTTACCCTCCTGTCGCAGATTGTAACACGTCGGTCAAAGCTCGGGCAACTCGGCCACCCAAACGATCGAAGTTGCGGCCAGGAACTCGTGCCGATGTTGCGGAGTATGGTAGGATATTCAAGCACTCCCGGAGACCCGAAATGAGCGCTTTGCCGAAACGAAAACTGACAACCGCCGAGTACCTCACAATCGAGCGGAAGGCCGACTTCAAGAGCGAGTTCTTCAATGGCGAGATGTTCGCCATGTCAGGGGCCAGCCCGCCCCACAACTTCATCAAGGAAAACCTGAGCGGGGAATTGTACGCCCGACTCAAGGGCGGGCCGTGCCGGAGCGTGTCCAGCGACCAGCGTGTGAAGGTGGATCGCACCGGCTTATACACCTACCCGGACATACTCATTCTGTGCGGAAAGCCTGAACTTGATGCCGACGACCCGCACACCTTGCTGAACCCGGTCGCCATCATTGAAGTGTTGTCGCCGTCCACGGAGAAGTACGACCGTGGGGCGAAGTTCCGCAACTACCAGCAGATTCCTAGCCTGACCGAGTACGTGCTGGTGGCGCAAGACGAGGCGGTGTGTGAACGCTACGTCCGGCTGCCAGACGGTTCCTGGGCGTTGGTTTCGTTCGTAGGGTTGGCGGCCACTTTAGCACTGACTTCGGTCCCGGTTCAAATCCCACTTGCTGATGTCTACGCCGGTGTCACCTTCCCCGATGTACTTTCGCAATCGTGATCCCACCCGCAACGCTGTTCGCACCGCGCTGCGACGTCGCCGGAGTCGGCGAAACTGTGGCGTGACGGTGACCTGGGGTGTTGCCACGTTCGACCCGTTCGGGGCCGTCCTCGCCAACGGCGTGTTCGTCGGGTAGGAACCGTTGGGTGTGCTTTTTGTTTTGTCGATTGCAGGGCACCCATGATGGGTGCCCTGTCGTTGCGCAGATACCACAACTCTTGACCCGTTACCCCGGCGGCGGTCTAATACCACTCAGATGACACACGACCCCACCGTAGCCCAGGTACTGGAATGCCGGATTGGTTGATTAACCTGGTCGTACAATATCCTGTTGCGGCTCTGAACGGTCTCGTCGTATGGTATGTTTGGAAGCAAGTGCGAGGAAAAGAGACCGCAACAGAGGTGAGGTACGACGAGCGAGAAAAACGGCTGGAGGCTCGGACCGATGGTCTTCGGAAAGAGTTGCGGGACGCCGCTGATAACGAGATTAGACGGTTCCTGGATACAATGAAGGAGTCACAAAACTCCCATTTGCAGTCGAAAGAAGCTGAGATCGCACGGCTAACAAATCAGTTCATGGACGATATGAAGAAGCTGACGAAGAAGGTCGATGAGTTAGCCAAGAAGAAACCGGACTGAACAATGAGTGAACTCCAACTCAAATTCCTGAGCGTCTTGATACCCCACATCACAGTTTCCGTCATGTTGATCGGGCTATTGTTCAATGCGCTGCGGCGCTACGAACGCCGTGCCGACGCGATCATGAAACGGATGGATGGTAACTGCGAAGCGGAGTTGCGGAAATATGACGAGGCACGCGATGAAATCAGTGCGTCGTTGCGTGCAAGGACTGACGCCGCGTTGATCGAGTATAATCGGAGCTATGTCAAAGAGGAGAACCCAGGAACGCACGCTACGATTCGTGGATATGGCTCGCCAGGAACTGTCCCGTGTCGTTCCGATATACGATGAAATTCGCAACCTAACACATTGGGCGCGAGTTGCATTTGCTGCACGGTGTGCGCGTCGCGTTTCAAGGTTAGAAAAGCACTTGCGTCCCAACGCAAATGAGCTAATTTCGACAGCGATTGAACAATTGATTCGCTATGCGGAGCAAGCTGCTGTAACAACTGACACCAACATTGACGGTGCCTTCGATGTCGGCATGGCTGCCTCCT
Source organism: Fimbriiglobus sp. (assembly GCA_043716965.1). Taxonomy (GTDB): domain Bacteria; phylum Planctomycetota; class Planctomycetia; order Gemmatales; family Gemmataceae; genus Fimbriiglobus. The sequence continues at coordinate 3,656 of JAYSXU010000852.1, read as the reverse complement.
ACTACAGTGATAACGATACATACTGTGTTCAAGCCGCAATAAGCGCCGCGCGTTCTGCTGACGGATTTCCAAAAGAAAACGATAACGCTGCTTTCTCGGCTGAATACGCTTCAAATGCAGCAAATCCTTGGAATGCTGGCTCTCACCTGCGTCACGATTTTGAGATTGTTTACGGTCTTGCAATCGCCAATACTTGGACTGACAATACTCCTGTTCCCCCTTCAGTCTTCGGCCCGTTTTGGCCGGATGGCCCACCGGAGGGTTGGCCGAAGCCAGAGAAGGCAGCGAAAGAACTTCACTTCGAGTTTGACGTTCCGGACGACATGACCATTGATGATGCGATTGAATTCGTGAAACAACTCTCACTCGAATTGTGCAAACTCGATGTGGCTGCCGGTGGGCACGGCGTCGCCATTCAACCGCCTCTGGAGATGGATGTGCCGATGCAGGCCAATGTCCCTTCGCCTCAGCCGGTGTTGGTATGAGTTCGGAATCGAATGCACAAGGCAAACGTTTGAAATTCACCCTCGTTGTCCGCGAGGACAAGGACGATCCTTCGATTCTCGACATCGTTCGAGTGGCAATCGAAGACGGCATCCGAATCTCGAAGTTTGATTCAATAGCGGTTGCAACTGAGCCGCCAGCAAGTTCCCAGGCACCACAAAGACGAATTCCTTATCGTGACGATTTGGCCACGGAAGCTCGTGAAGCCATCGAAAAGACACTCGCAGGCGTTCCCACGCCGACCGATCCTAAGTTCGATCCCGCGAAATGGGCGGCGCAACTCTCGAAAGTCTGGCAAGTTCTACAGGCAGGCACCGCGAAAGGGAAGAAATTGACCGTCAAGACGGACGACATCACACCCGAATCCGATCCATCCTGAATCACTTCTGTTCGTCACTTCCCCTGCCCGTAAACTATCCGCTTTCCTTGCACCGACTACCGGAGCCTACCCGTGGCCAAGATTAAAGTGAAGAACCCGATCGTCGAGATGGACGGCGACGAGATGACGCGGATCATCTGGCAGAACATCCGCGAGAAGTTGATTCTGCCGTATCTTGATGTGGACCTGAAGTACTTCGACCTCGGTATTGAACACCGCGACGCCACGGACGATCAGGTGACGTTTGACTCGGCCAAGGCCACGAAACAGTACGGCGTGGCGGTGAAGTGTGCGACGATCACGCCGGACGAGGCCCGCGTCAAAGAGTTCGGCTTGAATCGGATGTACCCCTCGCCCAACGGCACGATTCGCAACATTCTCGACGGCACCATCTTCCGCGAGCCGATCATTTGCGCGAACGTCCCGCGACTCGTGAAGCACTGGGATAAACCCGTCGTCGTTGCCCGGCACGGCTTCGGCGATCAGTACAAGGCGAGCGAAATCCTCTTCCCCGGTGCGGGGACGGTGAAGCTGATTTACACGCCCAGTGACGGCGGGCCGTCAATCGAAAAAGAGGTCTTCAAAGCGCCCAGCGCGGGCGTGACACTGGCGATGTACAACCTCGACGATTCCATTCGCGGCTTCGCGCGGGCGTGCTTTAACTACGGCATCGGTCGGGACTTCCCGGTCTACCTCTCGACGAAGAACACCATTCTCAAAATCTACGACGGTCGCTTCAAAAACCTGTTCCAAGAGATCTTCGACGCGGAGTTCCAGGACAAGTTTGCCGCCAAGAAGCTGACCTACGAACACCGCCTGATCGACGACATGGTGGCGAGCAACATGAAGTGGAGCGGCGGCTACTTGTGGGCGTGCAAGAACTACGACGGCGACGTGCAATCGGACACGGTGGCGCAAGGGTACGGCTCACTCGGGTTGATGACGAGTGTGTTGATGAGTCCCGACGGCAAGACCGTGGAAGCCGAGGCCGCCCACGGCACCGTCACCCGCCACTACCGGATGCACCAACAAGGCAAGCCGACCTCGACCAACCCGATTGCGTCGATCTATGCGTGGACGCGGGGCCTGATCTACCGCGGCAAAATGGACGGCACGCCGGACGTGGTGGCGTTCGCGGAGACGCTGGAAAAAGTCTGCGTCGATGTCGTCGAGTCCGGCAAGATGACCAAAGATCTTTCACTTCTCATCAGCGACACGATGCCCTACCTCACGACCGAAGAGTACCTCGCCGCCGTCGATACGGAACTGAAGAAGCGGATGGCATAACCTACTTCACGAACACGCCCCATTGGGATAGTCCGGCCATGATCTTCACGTACTTCTGCGTGAACAACGGGACTTTTTCCAGGTAGACCAAGTGGTCGTGCGGGCTGGTGCGTTTTTGGTTCAGGCCGATGGTTTCGAGGGTTTTCATCACCCAGTCGCGGTGCGGGACGGGGGTGGTGATGAGCATCCGGCCCATCGGTTTGAGTAGGTCGTGGCAGGCTTGAAAGCAATCGACGTGTTCAACCACTTCAAAGGCAACGATGGCATCGAACGACTCGGCAGCGAGGCCAAGGGTTCGCCATTCACGGACGTCGCCGACGACTTCGGCGGGGGGGACGATGTCGAGGCCGACGTAGTTCGTCCAGCCGTGGGTGCGGAGGTATTCACCGACCCAACCGCTACCGCTGCCGATTTCCAGGATGCGGGCGGTCTTCGGCAAACCTTCAAAGAAGTAAGCGGTTTTCTTGCGGCGGGCAATGTCACTGAGCAGCGGCATGGGAGAACACCTAGGGGTGAGTTAATCGACCAAATCATTCACAAACTGCGGCACTTCTGGGCCGGTAATCGCCACAACGATGTATTGTTCACGCCGGAACACGATGCGTTTTTCCCAGTTGCGCGGCGACCGCCATTCACTGGTCAACGGCCACGTTGCGGGGTGGTCCCAGTCGCCGCCTTCGGGCGGGATGCGGCGTAGTAACCGGATGTCGATGACCACGAATCGTTGCTTGGCGTTGGCCGCGAACGACCCGAGGATTTCGTCCCGGCGGCTCTGGTAGCTCAGCAGGTTGTTGTGGAACAAGTAGTAGCGTGTCGGTTGCTTCAAGCCAATTTGCAGCCAGACTGGCAGGGCCGTATCGGCGAGGATTGTCACTTCATCTTGTTGGACGTTTTGCGATTGTAGGAACTCGCTCACCGCTTCGAGTGCCACCCAATTCATCCGATGGTACAGGTTCAAATCCTGTCGCAGTTCGGTCGTGGGAGTGCTGACGCAACGGGACAATAGGAGAACTCGATCACGCAGAACACTCGCATGAGTCACCGCAGCTAGCCCGACAAAAAACACGGCCAGCACAGCACAGCGAGCCGTTGTCGGTTGGGTGCGCACCAATTGAAACAGGTACGCCCATGCCAGCAGAACACCGCCGAGGTGGACGTAATCAAACATATGCTGTACACCCCACGCTTGAATTCCCCACGCCAGCAGTGCGGTTGCTAACAGCAAGCGGTGTTCGGGGCTGGCAACTTCGTCATCTGTTGACGAAGTCCGTTTTCCCGACCGAAATAGTGTCACGATTTGAACTGCTGCCACCGGCAGTGCGAACAGGTACACAATGGCCCACGGTCGGTTGAACCAGAGGTAAAACAGCCGGTAAACCCAGATCCCGAACGGGCGGTAAAAATCCGCGTCGTAATACTCACCGACCCAGGTCCGGACGTGGGCGATGTACAAATCCCAGATACCCAGCTTGAGCATCACGGCCAC
>JAYSXU010000851.1:0-2625 GCA_043716965.1 Fimbriiglobus sp. | reverse complement strand
GCTTCATGCCCAACGTCGGTTCTATTTTCACGCCGTTGACAGGGTTCCATATGTTCGGCATGACATTCTGTGGGTCAAGTTCCAATTTTCTCCCTTATGATTGGAGATTGCTATGAAGCTTTTTATCCGGCGCAACGAACGCCGTGGCTTCACGTTGATCGAGTTATTGGTGGTGATTGCGATCATCGCCATCCTGATTGGGCTACTGCTACCAGCGGTGCAAAAAGTCCGCGAAGCGGCCGCCCGGATGTCCTGCCAAAACAACCTGAAGCAGTGGGGCATTGCCCTGCACAGCTTCCACGACGCCAACGGCCAGTTGCCGTATGGCACCAGCCCCCCCGGAGTTGTGCCAACGGCCATCACGGGCGGATGGGGACCAGCTTGGATGGTCTACTTGCTTCCCTACGTCGAACAGGCGCCGATGTACAGCCAACTGGACATCAAGCAAGGATTTTGGAACGTTCCTTTGAATAATAACGCATTGAACAACTTCTCGCCGAAGGTGTTGCAGTGCCCGTCAAGCCCTTTGCCATTGGGTACCGCAAACAACACGAACACTGGAGCGACGAACAACTCGACTTCCTACGTCGGCATCGCCGGTGCGACAAACGACCCCGCCTCGCGGTACATTTGGCCGAACAGCGCCAACAACCAAAACGGTAACTTGGTCAACGGTGGCGGCGTGTTGACCGTCAGTGGTGCCGGTAAAATTACCCTGGTTGGGATTTCCGACGGTACCAGTAACACGTTGGCAATCAGCGAACAAAGTGACTGGATTCAACTTATTGGTGGCCTCAAGCGTGACATCCGGGCCTCCCAACCGCACGGGTTTAACATGGGCTTCAACCAAAACACAGCACCCGGACCAACAGTTGCATCGGGCGACAACCGCTCGTTCAATACCACCACGATTCGTTACGCCATCAACTTCAAAACGAATTTGCCGCTCACCGTCGATTCGGCAAGTTGTTGTGCGTGTGCCGGTGGCTCCGTTGGGAGTTACGGTATCTGTTTCAACTCGGGTGCTAACACGCCATTGAACTCCGCTCACACGGGTGGCGTCAACGCTGCTCTTTGTGACGGCTCGGTGCGATTTATTCGTGACAGCATCCCATTAGTCACGCTGCAATTCTTTGCGATTCGTGACGATGGGCAAGTGATTAACGTTGACTAACTTGAGCTACGGCCGAGACGGCGACACAAACCAAATTAGGTATTGTCGCCGTCTCTTTTTTTTCGACACCCCAACACCTTGGAGCCTGACCTTGAAGAAGTCTATTCACCTGAGCGTAGTGCTGGCCGCGATGGTCGCACCGTTGGTTCTTGCGGGTTGTAGTCCTGACAAGCCACCAGCGACATCAACGCCAGAAGCCCAAAAGTCGATGATGGAAGGCATGAAGTCGTTCGATAAGAAGTCTGACAAAGCTGTTGAAAAACCCGCTGAAAAAGCCCCAGAAAAGAAGTAAGCCGTCGCAAATTCCACACACCGCCGCCGAGTGCCCATCACCCGGCGGCGGTCCACTTCAATCATTGCCCAGCCGATCGCGTGTTCCATTCTCGGTCATAAGCGTCTTGCAGATTACGTGCCTTGGTGCGATCGAACGCCCCGTCGGGGTAACTGGTCATGTTCCGGTACGGCAGCGGGCCAACATAACCGCCGGTCTTGGTGAACGGGGCGGTGTCTTTGCAGTAGCCGTTTGTCCGCAACACGAACGATCGGACGTGGCCGGGCTTCAAATCGGGTAGTTTCGCCGCGTCAAACTCGATCGTGATTTCATCGCCCGGACCGGCGAGTACGAACCGATCATCCACTTCGGTCAACAGTGCGGTCACGTCCCCGGTGCGAGTGAGCTTGCCGTGCCACTTCGTCGCTGAAACAGGTTCGGTGCGGTCGTTGTTGTACTCGATCGGCGGCTTGCCGTTCGGCATGACCTCTTGCATGAAACCACGGTGCGCCAAGTTTGCTTTCGCCACACCCAAAGACGATGGACTCGTCACGATCTCCGGCACCGCGATGTAGATTTCGTCCCAATAGATCTGCAGGTTCGTGCGTATTCGTAGCTTCCCAATTGGCTTGCCCACAAGTTCAGGTAGCTCCCGTGTCATCACCTTGGGCAACCCCGCCGGGAAGCCGAGTTCGGCAACCGCCGTCCATTTTCCGTCCGCGCCGAGTTGTTCGAGAACCGGCGACACCATCGGCACGTCCGCTTGGGTTGCGGCGAATATCGACTCGGGGTAGGGGTAGTCGATCCACCCGGCCAACACCATGACGGGCGGTTTGGCCGTGGTGCCGATCGACTGGGCGTTGAAATCGAGTTCAACGAAGTGGTCCTCCGCGTACCCCAACCAGTGCCGGTGTTTGAAGCCGTCAACCGTCTTGGTGTCGCGCGACTTCAGGGTGTCAGTTACGTCACGGCCCATGTGGTCTTTGGCCGTTGTTGCATGGAACCGTTGTGTAAATTGTTGCGGTTTTTGGGTCACGTCCGGCCCACCCGTGTTGAAGCGTTCATCGGGGTGAATGTCACTTTGCGTGGGGTGATCGAAGACATTCAGACGCACGTGATCGAGGTAGAGTACCTCGTCCATCGGTTCGGAAATCTTTAGCGTGAACTTGCCGTTCTTCGC
>JAYSXU010000086.1:0-18451 GCA_043716965.1 Fimbriiglobus sp. | reverse complement strand
ATTGGCACACCCGGCGTCAGGAATCCGTCATCATGAACACGCGACTGCCGATCACACGACTCGCCGTTGTTGGGTTGATCTTTTTCGTTGCCAATGCGCACGGCGCGGAACCCACTGTCATACGGCCCAACATTTTGTGGCTCGTCTGTGAAGACTCGAGCGTGAACTGGTTCGGCTGTTACGGCAACCGTGAGGCGACGACGCCGAACATTGACGCGCTGGCAAAGCAAGGCTTTCGCTACACCCATGCGTATGCCAGCGCTCCCGTTTGTGCGCCGTCGCGCAGCACCTGGATTACTGGCATCAACGCCGTTTCGACCGGCACCCAACCCATGCGGAGTCGCTACCCGATCCCTCACGATTTGATTCACTACTATCCGGACGAGTTGCGGAAGGGGGGGTACTACACCGCGAACCATAGCAAGACGGATTACAACATCGGTGGTCGGCCCGACGATGCCTGTTGGGATAGCAAGGCAGCCAACGCCTGGAAGCAGTGCAAACCGGGTCAACCGTTTTTCCAAGTCATCAACTTCAACTCGTCGCACGAAAGCTCCGCGCAGGGTGATGTCACCAAAACCAAGCACTCGCCACAAGCTGTCACGCTGGCCAAGTACCATCCCGATGAACTAGGCATCCGCCAGACCTACGCGAAGTATCACGACGCAGTCACCAAGATGGATTCGGAGGTCGGGAAAGCACTCGCGGACCTGGAGAAAGCCGGACTCGCCGAAGACACCATCGTGATTTTCAATTCCGATCACGGTGGGGTGATGCCGCGAAGCAAGCGGTTCCTTTACAACAGCGGCGTCCACGCGCCACTCGTGATCCGCATTCCGGAAAAGTACAAGCACCTGTGGCCGGCGAAGGCACCGGGTGGCGTGGTCGATCGACTCGTCAGCTTCGTTGACATGCCGAAAACCTGGCTCAGCTTGGCGGGTGCGGAAATCCCAGCGGTCATGCAAGGGCACATCTTCCTGGGCAAGACCACGGAACCGGAACCGCCCTACGTCTTTAGCTTCCGCGATCGGATGGATGAACGCTTCGACAACCAGCGTGCCGTTCGTGACAAGCGGTTCGTCTACATCAAGAACTACATGCCCTACGTGCCCTGGGGGCAGCACCTCGAATACCTCTGGAAGATGGAGGCCACGAAATCTTGGGAGGACGCCTACCTGAAGAAACGCACCAATGACGTGACGGGCCGGTTCTTTGAACGCAAGCCGGTTGAAGAACTCTACGACACGCAGGCGGACCCGGATAACGTCGTGAACCTCGCCGACAATCCGGGGCATCAGCAAACACTTCAAACCCTGCGCGGGAAACTCCGCGAATGGCAACTGGCGGTTCATGATTCCGGGCTGATGCCTGAAGCCGAGAGGGCGCGACGGGCGGCGGAAAACAAGACGACGATCTACCAGATGGTGCGTGACCCGAAGCGGTACGACTTGCCCGCCTACCTTGATGCTGCTGATCTGGCGCTTGCGAAAAATCCCGATAACACCAAGCGGCTTATCGAATTGCTCACCAAGACCGATTCCGGGTTGCGTTACTGGGGCATCGTTGGCCTATTCATGCTCGGTCAACCGGACGCCACGACGCTGCCAGTGATCGAAACCGCATTAACCGATTCGTGCGGTGAGGTGGTCGCAATGGCCGCGTGGACCCTGCTCCAATCCGGCCACACCGCGAAAGGCCAAGCGGCGCTCGTCAAGCTGATTCGAAATCACTCCCCGGCAACACTCCTGGCACTGAACATCATCGACTGGTCCAAGGCCGACATCAGCCCCTATCTCGCCGTAATGACAGAACTGCCGGCCAAGGGAAGCATCATGGCCGATTACGAACAACGGATGGTGGTGTACTTCCAAGAGGTGAGCAAAAGCCAGAAGAAGTAGGACACGAGGAAACGAACTGGAATCACTTCCCACGGCTCAAAACCGCTCGAACTACCTCCGCGTATTTCACTACGCCGGTCGGCGTGCGATCCGGTGTCAGTTGCTTCAAAGCTTTCAGTTCGGTCTCCGAGAGTGTACCGAATCGTTTCTTGAGTTCGAGTTGGTGCGGAGATAGGTATTCGTCGGGCCACTTCCTATTCGACAGCGCCGCGTTCGCCCGTGAAGCCTGGGCTGCGGTGAGCGGTAGATAGTAATACGCCGGGTAGTGGGCCAAGTGATACTGCTGTTGCGTCCGAGTATCGACTGGCTTATCCGACTGCACGGCTTTGTCGCCCACGACTGCCTTCGCTACATTCAACTGGGCTGCGGAGCGGGCGAACACCTTGTGGGTACAGTCCAACTCGGACGCCTTTTCGACCAGTGACTTGTACCCAATTACAGTCGGATCGAACGTCACCTCCACAACCTCGGAACCACCGAGTTCGCCGATTCGTGTGCCGATGACGCCGTCCAACGCGCCGAGTTTTGCTTCCCCTTCCCAGTAGCAGTACATGGCGAACACCGCCGTCTCGGTCTTCGTCGGGGCGTACTCGGCGACCGTCAATTTCAAGTAGTTTGGCACCGGCCTCTTTGCCGTCTCCAGCGCTGCGACCATTCGCGTGAGGACGAATGCGGTACGATAGTCGCCGTCCTTGCGGGGGATCAAGTCTACACCACTAGCAGTCAGGAACCGCACCACCGGGTTGTTCCACGCGGGTTCGTTGAAAGCCTTCAGTACCTCGGCATCTTGTCCGGCCACGTTGTTGAACACGGCCAAGGGTACGAATTCTGACTCGGCAGCCGACACGACAATCGGGTGCGACAACGGCCCGCTACCGAAGCCGGTACACGTCGCACACCCAGGGACTTCGTCAAACAACACGAGTAGCGGCTTGTTGTCCGCCTTCGCTTTTTTGCTCGCAACAGCATAGTCCCGCAGAAACGCAACACGCCCGAGTTCCGGCGGGGTTGCGACGGCAGACCTCGGCGGTGATTTTTGTTGGGCGAATATCGCCAACCCTCCCGACGCGAGAAGGAATGCCGCGATGCCAATAGTCAAGGCACCACGCTCGAACTGTATCCGCGTCATGATAATTCCACTCAATCGGTACACAGGGAAGTTAATATCGGTGTCCATAAAAGCGAAAAAATGCACCCTGCGGTCCGTACCGCGTGTCGCAGATTGTCTGTCGAAGTTTATCACCCAACCCTTACACACCACCAGCCGATTCCCAACGGTATTGTCCCGATCGTGTCACGTGAGGGTAGGCGGCACGAAAGATGGTGAAAATATGTACACCAGTGTAGTCCACTAGCATCGCAGTCGGAACTCGTTGTCTCAATGGAACTTGTGCGGGCTGATCCAAAGTAACTATGCGTTTTTGTTCTTACAGATGTGTTATGGTGTAGCTAAGTTCTCTGGGGTGCAAGCAAGCAATTTTCACCACAGAGAGCCACAGAGAAGAACTAAACAGTATTGGATTTCCTTTGTGGCTCTCTGTGGTGAATCCGGTTTTTGGTAGCCCAGAGAATTTAGCTGCACCCGAGGTGTTCCGACGCCGTGGATTCGCTTGCATTTCGTGGCCGCATCTGTACGAAAACGCCTCGGACAACCACGACGTGAACGCCTGTCACCCGACGAATGTAACGCCTACCCAAATCTCTCGTGTTTTTTTCGCTACCATTCCACTCGATGAGTCGTTACTGTCTTTACATCCCACCCGCAAACTGGAGCCGTCATGAACCCGACTCGCCGTGACTTTTCTGCCCAAGTCTTGAGTTCGTTGGTCGCCTACGGGCTAATCGAAACGCTCTGGACGCAGAACCTCTTTGCCGACGGCGTGAAGCCGACCGTCGAAACGTGGTTGAAAGACCTCGTCGAAATGACCAACGACCTGCGGGGCCGGAAGTTGAAGGACGTGGAATTCCAGACGAAGATGGAGGAACTTTACAAACGGGTTGATCTGACCGAACTCATCAAACTCATCAAACTCGATGAACTGACCAAGACGAAAAAACTGCCCGAATCCGGGGCCGCGAACTACGGCATTGACCTGTCCCAAGTCAAAGGCTTGCCCGCCGACGTGCGGTTCGGCAAGCAGATTTTTGGCTGTAAGAAGGGCCACTCGATCGTCCCGCACGGCCACGCGAACATGTGTACCGGATTCATTATACTACGCGGGGAGTGGCACGGGAAGCACTACGACCGTGTGGAAACGTTGAAAGAGCACTACATCATCAAGCCGACGATCGACAAGCAGTTTCAGCCCGGCGACCTGTCCACGATCTCGGACCACAAGGACAACATCCACTGGTTCAAAGCGACTTCGGAATCGGCGTACATCTTCAACGTCCACGTCATCGGCTACGACCCGGAGATTAAGGAAAGCTCCGGTCGCATGTACGTCGATCCCGACGGCGAGAAACTGGGTGGCGGGCTAGTGCGGGCGAAGAAGATGTCGTCGGAAGACTGCCACAAGAAGTACGGCTAAGCGGTCAATCACGGGCTGGCGCGGTGGCGGTTGCGGCGGACCCGGATGGCGGCGGCGATCGCGGCGACAGCTAGCACCCCGGCACCGGCGTACCACGGCCACGCGGCTCGGCCGGTGCGGCGGACGGCGGGGAGGAGTTCGCCGGGGCGGTCAGGGTCGAGGTACTGGCCCTCGGGCGGCAGCGGCGGGCGGGGCGGGATCGCGGGCATCTTCACCTTCAGCACCTTCTCCACGTCCACCTCGTCCGCCGTCGGCGTGTACCGCCGATACTCCGTGAACGTCACCTGTTGGCCAGGTAGCGTTTTCCCGTCTGGCATGTGGTACGTCGTCTTGACGGCCATCGGGAACGGCAACCCGGTGTCGGCAGACGGTGGGCCGTAGCTCACTTCCACGACCCTACGGATCGGCTCAACCTGCCGCGTCCGCATCTGAGGCATCCCGATCTGCTCGTGAGCGATCACGAAGTAGGTGCGGGGGTCGAGGTAGTAGATGTAATCTTGCGGCCGATCTCGCTTGGGAGACTCGTGCCGGACGACGATGCAGTCAGCGCCGTTACGGGTTTCGTTGCGGACCGAGAACGTACTCTTCGGGACGGCAACGAAGCTGCCACCGTCCTTGACGGGATCGGGCCGGTAGTAGCGGTTCGGGCCGCGGCCGATGTAGATACGGAAGAGCGGCCAGCCGAGTGGAGCATCTAGCCCTGTGTATGTACTGTAATATATACCGCTATACTTTGTATCCCATGGTAGGTACATATCTCGAACGATGGACACCGTGTCATCGCTCTTGTATCCAATAGAAAATGTGGCGTCAGTTACTAGTAATCCCCCACTCTTTGTTGACTTACCCGCGTACTTACCACGTCCAGTACCGGCAATCTGATAAATTAGTTTTGTGCTGTCAGCGATCACACTAAACCGCTCTTCAGTTAGAGCGACTGGCGGAACGTCACTATCATCAAACCTAGTTCTCACACCTGATAATTTGATATTCTGCCAAAGATGCTCGGTTGCAGCATTGTGATATTTGGCATATTTGTCTAAAAAATCCATGTAATCATCGGCGACTACACGATTGCCACTGGAACTTCCAGCGGCAACGGCCAAGGTTAGCACTAGCAGGGTTTTCGTATTCATTGGTCGCTACAACCGCATGTGACGTAGCAGACTGAGGCTTGTGGGTTTATGTCACCCGTTTCAGGTCCGACCTGCTTGTCTTTGCAGGTTCCTGGGATGCCACCGGAATTGCCATTCTGAATTGGTGTACCACACGGCCTGCCCCAGCAGTCGTTGTTACAGGTCGATCCCCCTCCCTTCGCTTTCATCTTTGGAGAACACTCATAATTCCAGATCATGGCACAATCGGACGACCCGCACGACACGATTCCGGTCCTCTGCCCACCGTCCGGACAGATCGGCGGATTGCCGTCCTTGCTCTGGTAGCATTCCTTCAGGCGATACCCCTGCCGCATGCCAGTACACTCCCCACCGGTCCGTGAAATGCCTTTCTGGTCGCATGCGAAGAGGGCCTGTTGGTCGGCCCATGCCTCGCAGTTCTCGCACACCGTCGCCGCTCGGGCGCCTTGCACCACCAGCCCGACCAGCAGCAGGGCGATGGCCATGCCGCCCAGCCCGGCGGAGGCTCGACTCAGTAGTCTTTCGTTCATTGCTCGTCTCCTGAAAAAGGTTGACTCCGTCACTTCCTCTCGACGGTTGGCGCGGCCCGGACCGTCCCACGGACGGCCAGCGGGACCATACCGACCGAAGTCTCGAACGCCACCCGGCGGCGGTAACTGCCGACCGCCTTGCGGGGCGTGTGTAGTGTCAGTTGGACCTCGCCCCGGCCGCCGGGGGCGAGGGTTAGCGGCAGGCCGGTGAACTCGGCGCAGTCGCAGTCCGCCCGTGCGGCGGTCACATCGACCTGGTCGCCGGTCAGGTTAATCAATCGAATGGTTTGGGTGACGTAGCTCCCCGGATCGGCGAGTGGCACTTTCAGCGGGCTGGGGTCCACAGCGACCGAGTCACCCCGCGCGTCGGCCAGGGCGACCGTGACCGACCCGTAGGCCGCGTACACCCCGACGGCCACCAGCCCGAGTGTCAGGGCAGCCAAGCCGAACGTGGTCGTGGCCAGCCGTAGCCCCGGTGTGTCTGTTGGCAGGCCGCGCCAGCCGGGACGGCGCTTGAGCAAAATGAGTAGTGCCCCGACATCCAGCCCGAGCATGATGCCGGGCGTCGGGCTGACGGCCCCCAGGCACCCGCAACTCGGTTTGCCGGCGGTCACCAGTTCGATGTTGTGCAAGATGAACACGACCAGTGTGGCGAGCGTCGTCAGCCAGGCGCCGAACCGCCAGCGGTCGGCCAGCAGCCAGCCCCCGAGGACGATCTCATACGCCGGCGTCGTGGCCAGCGCCCAATCGGGCAGCAGAAGAGACGTGATAACTGATGGCTCCGGCAGCACACCGCTAACGAGTTTGAAGCACCCGGCAGCAATCAACAGTACGCCGCCGACCTTCGCCAAATGGGAGTAAACTCCGTCTCTCTCTCTCTCTCTCTCTCTCTCTCTCTCTCTCTCGTGAGATTGTGAGTGTTGAACTGCGGTCGGAACTGGTTCGGTCGCGGTAGACATGGTCCGTCCTCACGGGACGTGACACAGATTCATGAAGTCAGGCCAACGCGGTGGCAAGCCCTCTGTCAACAACTTTCGTGAAAAATTCTCGAACTCGGTGTACCCACCGCGCCCCCCGTCAAATCCGGTGGGCGCGATGGTCAAACAATTTGACCCGACCCGCCGAATCCGTTACCGTTGGCTAGTTGCGTTGGTTCGCACGATGCGGGAGATGCCTTTGCCGGATGCGGAGTAGGTCATCAGGTACACTTCGCCTTGCTCGTCTTCGCCGAACGACATGATTGGTAGCGTCTGGTCCTTGATGGGGCGGTTCGCCACGACGCGCTTCTTGCTTTGGTCGTATTGCAATGCCCACACTTTGCCGCTCACGTAGTCAGCGTACAGGTATTGCCCGTCCAACTCCGGCAACTGTTTGCCACGATAGACGTGACCACCCGTAATCGACTTACCAACTTCATGGTGGTATTCCCAAATCGGGTCGATGAACTCCTTCCGCACGCCGGTTCCTTCGACCCAGAACGGGTGCAAGGATTCGCGGCGCCGCCAGCCGTAGTTGCCGCCCTTTTCGAGCAGGTTGATTTCTTCCCACAGGTTTTGGCCCACGTCGGCGAACCAGCCCTGGCCGGTCTTGCGGTCGAAGGACATCCGCCACGGGTTGCGGACGCCGAGAGCAAAGATTTCGGGCTTGGCCCCTTTCACGCCGACGAACGGGTTGTCTTTCGGGATGGCGTAGGGAGTTGCATCACCCTTGCCGTTCACGTCGATGCGGAGAATCTTGCCGAGTAGCGTGTCTACTTTCTGGCCGTGGTCGTCGGGGTCGTTGCCCAAGCCGCCATCGCCGAGAACGATGTAGAGGTAACCATCCGGACCGAAGCAGATCGTGCCGCCGTCGTGGTTCCAATACTTGTGGCTCACCCGCAGCAATTCTTGCTCGGAGTCCGGATCGGCTTTGTTCGGATCGGTCTTGCTCACCCGGAACCGCGACACGACGTTCTGCAACTTCTGTTTCTTATCCGTGTAGAAGACGTAGAACTCGCCGTTCGCCTTGTACTTCGGATGGAACGCCAACCCGAGAAGGCCCTGTTCGTTTTCGTTGTCTTTGTAAAGCACCTTCGGTTGGATGTCGAGGAAGACCGTGGTCTGCTTCGCGTTCGCTTCCGGGATGATGTGGATGACGCCTTGTTGCGTCGCCACGAACGTGCGGTTGGAACCATCCCCGGCATGAGTCAGCACCAACGGTCGCAACGGAACCACTCGGCCCGTTTCTTCGCCGGAGTCCCACCCCGTCCACTTCAAATCTTTGAACGTGACTTCAGTGGCGAGTGGCAACGGCGTTTCATTCACTTCCCAACCCGGTGGTTGTGCGGGCATCGACAGGATGCTCCCGGTCTTCGCGTCCAGAACAAACAAGAGTTTGTTGGTGGGGTCCAGGCAAACGTCGGCGGCACTGGGCAGGCCGTCCACCATTTGCACGGTCGGTTCACCCGGTCGTGGAATCGACCAGACTTTGCCGGTTTGGCTGCTGATGTAAAGCCGACCGTGGCGGTCGAAGCAGAGGCCCTGCCCACCCGCGAAACCGTCCGCCACTTTCTCCACGACACTGTCCGACAACCGCAAGCGATTCAATTCCCCGCTGGTTCCATCCACAATCAGCAAGTGGTACAGACTATCGACCACCACGCCGTGTGGGGACTTCAGAAACGGGGCTTTGGCCGAATCCGCAACTAGGGTGACATCGCCACGAGTCGGTGCCTTACCGCGTTGGAACTTCGCTGGGATGCGGAAGATCGCGCCGCCGCTGCTGTCACCCGCGTCCGTGACGTACAACGTGCCGGATTCATCGGCAGCGATGTCACTGAGGGCAATCGGCTTCTTGGGGAAATCTTTTTCATCGGCCCAAACGTCGGCGGTTGCCGTCTTCAAGTCGATGCGTCGAACGCGACCTTTGTCCACGACGTAAAGCCACTGTTGATAGATCACCATTCCCTTCGGTTCATCAAAGCCCGCAACGAACGGCTCCGGTTTGCCATCTTTCACAACCATCACTGCGCCACTAACGGAGGCAAAAACACGGCCGTCCGACGCGGCCACGACCCCTGCCGGGTTCTTCAACCCCGTCGCAATCGGCTTCGGTGGCGCGGCAACGGCCAAAGTGGGAATCAGTACCACAAGGAATAAGCTCAAGCGAGTCATGACGTTCCTTTCGTCCGCAGGAGAGAGACCTGTCACACCTTGACAATTCTAGGCGATGAAAGGGAATCGACATCACGCGGCAGTACGGAGGGGTTGGACTTCTTCATCCGGCCAATCTTCAAAGCGGACGGCGACGAGCTTGCTGATGCCGCTTTCTTGCATCGTCACGCCGTGCAGCACGTCGGCGTGGGCCATCGTGCGTTTCTTGTGCGTGATGACGATGAACTGGGAACGATTGCTGAACTCCTTGAGCAACTCCGCGAGCCGTTGGGTGTTGGCTTCGTCCATCGCCGCGTCGATCTCGTCAAGCAAACAGAACGGACTCGGCTTGCTGCGGTAGATGGCGAGCAACAACGCCACGGCAGTGAGCGCGCGTTCGCCACCGCTGAGCAACGAGATGCGTTGCGCTTGTTTACCGGGCGGGTGGGCGGTGATTTCGATCCCGCTTTCGAGGATGTCGTTTTCATCTTCGAGGACGATGTCCGCCATGCCGCCGCCGAAGAGCTTGCGAAATAGTTCTTGAAAGTGAACGCGGATCGTGGCCAACAGATCGCCGAACAGCTTACGGCTATCGGTGTTGATCTGGTCGATGATTTGCCGCAAACTGTTTCGTCCGTTGTTCAAGTCGTCGAACTGTGCCCGCAATTCCGCTTCGCGTTTTTCCACGTCCGCCAGTTCGTCGAGTGCTTCCAGATTGACGCTTCCCAGTTTCGTGATGCTCTGCCGGAGTTCGTTAATCTCACGAGTCGGATCGCCATCGTTCACTGCGCGTTCGTATGTCTGCGAACCGAGTTCGACCCCGTATTCTTCCCGGATGCGTTGGGCGATTGTGTCGCGGCGATTCAATAAATCGCGCACGGCCAATTCCCGCGCGTGGGCCTGCTTTTGTTGGTCGGTCCAGGCGTCGCGGGATTGCTTCAACGCCTGCTGCAACTGCTCACGTGCGGCCAGCACCAACTCTCGGCGGTGGGTCAATTCGCGCAAGTGCCGCTCGCGGGTTTCTTTGTCCGCATATGCCTCTGCGGCGATGGCATTTGCCCGAAGTGTTGTCAGGATCGAATCGATCAGTCGGGATCGAATCGAGCGGTCCGTGGCAGTCTGATTCATCGCATCAACACGGCGTTGGCGCACTTCCGTTTCTAATTCCTCACGCTTTTTCCGCAGTCCCGATAGCTGATCATTCACGCGGCTGAGTGCGACTTGCGCCGTCGTGTTTTCTTGGACCTTTCGATCCCGTTCCACTTCTGCCAATGCCAATTCAATCGCCAACGCATCGTGACGTGCTTTGACCTTTTGAGCCTCCCGGTTCGCATCGTCGGCATCTTGGCGAAGCTGTTCCCATGCACTTTCACCCCGTGCGAGTTCACCGGCGTTCAACGCATATTCTTGGGCCAATGTTTCTAGATACTCCGCCAAATGCCGTTGGACTTGGCGTTGCTCCAGCATCTGGTCACGCAGTGATCCGGCCTGGCCGGTGAGGGCGGCAATCTCCGCTTCTTCCGTGCGAATCGCTGGCGCCAAACGGTCTGCTTGTTGGCGTAGGTTCGTTTGCTCCGCTTCTTGTTTACTGATGGCTGCTGCCACGTTCAGAATCTGCAATTGAAGATCACGCAACTCGCTTTTACGTGACAAGATCCCCGACTCCGCGAGCGGTGGGCCGATCGTGATTGTGCCATCGGCATCCAACAATTCGCCCGTTTTCGTGATGAAGCGATAGCCGACGTACTGTTGCGAAACACGTCGCGCGCTGGGTAAATCCTCGACCAACAACACACGGCCCAAGAGTTGCGTTGGCAGTGCGTCGAGATCGCACTTCACGAACGCAGCAATGGGAATCGGCGGCGGGGTATTGGAATCAGGCATACCAGGGATCGAAGCCGTCGATTGCGTACCCAACATCGTCACAAATCCCACACGACCGGGGACAGTCCCGATGTGTTTGAGCACCAGTGACAACGCGGTGTCATTAACTATGACGAACCGTTGGGAGGTATCGCCCAACGCTAAATCAATGAGCGGAGCGACATCACGCGGCACGGTAAGCAAATCGGCGACGAGGCCGTGAATCGCGCCGGCAAGTGGCTGTTCACCAGCCTGAACGCGGTGCAACACTGCCCGCACCCCGGCACCGAATCCTTCGAGGCTTTGTTCCAACCCCGCAAGGACATCGGCGCGACCTTGTAGCGCGCTTCGGCGTTCCCGCAGGCTTTCGAGGTCCGATTGAATTGTGGCGGCGGCTTGTTGAAGAGCATCCCGTTGTTCGATGTGCTGGGCAAGCGATTGTCTTGTTCGCGTTAGCCGTTCCTGTAAATCGGTGTCGGTTTGTGACAGGTCCGCCAACAGCCCGTTCAGGGCATCGTGCTTGGTTTGGTTCCGCTCCGTCTCATCGCGTTTTCGCGTCAAATCATGACGTAACCGTTCGACTTGCCGATGGTACGAGTCCCGATCCCCTTCGAGTTTCATCGCGTGGCCGAATAGTTCCATTTGCTTGTCACGGTCGAATTGGATTTGCCGCGTCAAGTCGGCAATTCTCAGTGTTACGTCACTGACAGCGGCGGTGGCGTTCGTGGAACGTTCTTTCTCGGCACTGGCACGTTGGCTGATAAAGTCCAGTTCGTTGGTCACACGGGCCGCTTCGGTTTCGATGATGCGGGATCGGTTTCCCAGGTCCGCACGCTGTTTGCCGACCCGCACCAATTCGGCTTCCAACCCCGCTGATTGGCCGCGTTCGGATTTGGCCGTGCCCTCTTGCGTGGCGATCAGTTGCTTGGCGTCTGCAAGTTTCGCTTCTTGGTGACGCAGTGTTTCTTCGGTGCGCGACAACTCCCAATCCAGTTTGCGCAAATCCTCTTCACCCGTTTCCGCGTCCGTCGTCATGGTGGCAACAGCCGCCCGGACACCGACAAGAACTTGCTC
The DNA here is from genome assembly GCA_043716965.1 of Fimbriiglobus sp. Lineage (GTDB taxonomy): Bacteria > Planctomycetota > Planctomycetia > Gemmatales > Gemmataceae > Fimbriiglobus. The sequence continues at coordinate 6,288 of JAYSXU010000086.1, read as the reverse complement.
CTCGGCGTTCAACGAAGCCGTGATGGTTTGGAACTCCGCCAAGCTCACGCCGATACGGAGCGCCTTCAGGCGAGTTGTGTACTCCTGGTACCGCTGGGCTTTGGACGCCGCTAGTCGTAAGGTGCGAAGTTGGGTTTCGAGTTCCCGCAGGATGTCGTGAACGCGGATGAGGTCGGTGTCAACCCGTTCGAGCTTGCGGAGGGTTTCGAGTTTCTTCACTTTGAAGCGACTGATGCCGGCGGCTTCTTCAAAGATCGTCCGGCGGTCTTTCGTGGAAGCCGTCAGTAGCGCATCGACGCGCCCTTGCTCGATCACGCTGTACGCACCATGCCCCGCGCCGCTGCCCAGGAATAATTCCTTGATGTCCTTGAGCCGCGACTCTTGGCCGTTGATGAGGTACTCGCCTTGACCGTCCCGGTAAACTCGGCGGGTGATTTGCACTTCGTCGGCGTCGAAATCGAGTTGCTTGGCGGTGTTATCAAAGGTCATCGTCACTTCGGCCATGCCCAGGCTCTTACGGGTGCTGGACCCGTTGAAGATGACATCAGTCATTTCCGTGCCGCGTAAACTCTTTGCCGACTGCTCCCCAAGCAACCACCGAACCGCGTCCACGATGTTACTTTTGCCGCTCCCGTTGGGGCCAACAATCGCCGTAATTCCGGGGGCGAAGTCGAACCGCGTCCGGTCGGCGAATGATTTGAACCCGATGAGTTCGAGACGCTTCAACATGGGATAGTCGAGTTGTAAAGCGCGAATCGCCCCGAGTAGCCTCGGGGCGATTCAGGTGGATCACTTCTTGACGGACGGCCCGAAAAGACGACCGGGTTCGCGGTTGAGGTTCTGGAGAGTGGCATCGGCTTTCGGCTTGGATTTCATCGCGTCGGCCTCGGTCGGCAAGTCGTAGGACGCTTGAACGATGTCTGCGGAACCAATGCGGGTCACCTCGTGGTTGGCCTTTTCCATGTTGGAATCGTTCAGCGCGATCATCGCCAGTTGCGGTACGCTCAGCCCCTTCGGAGCCGAGTCGAACAACACAGCCGTGGTGACGATCTCCGCTTTCTGTGCCCGGCGGATGAACTCGACGGACTCCGGGTAACTGCCACCCAACTCGCTCAGACCCTTCAACACCGTACCCATGTCGTTGAGGCATTTCACGTTGACTGCCGTTGGCTCGCCATCAGTCCCGGTCTTGATGCGGGTGATTGTGACCATCGGTTCGCCGTCTTTGGCGGACACGGTGAACTCTTTGCCCAACGCGAACGAGAAGGGTGTTCGCATTGGGAACCGTGAACCGAACAGAACGATTTCAGCCCGGCGTTCGGTGGCGACATGAACCATCGGTTCAGAATCGAAGGCGACGTTGTGCAACCAGAACGAACCGTTAATCCGCTTGCCGCGAATCGCTTCGTGGTTCTCGTCGGCGGATCGCAAGGCGATGAACGCACCGTACCGCAGTTGCGAATCCGGCTTTCGCATCAACTCGGCGAGTTGGTCCAGGCACACGGCGTCGTCAAGTGATGCGAGTGCGGTCAGGCATTGCGTGCGGACCGACGGGTGTTTTTCGGCCAGTTCGGCGAGGTCTTTGGCACCGTCGGAGTGGCCGAGGTATGTCAACGCTTCGGCAGACGCGAACCGCACCCACGGCGAATCGCTTTGCAACCCGACCCGTAGCGGCTGGCGACTATCCAGCCCCAACGCTTCCAGTTTGATCGCGGCGGTAATCGTCGTTTCCGGACGGAGCAAATCATTTTCGAGCTGCTTGCGGTAAGGGCTGTCACTTTTCACGGCTTCAAGCGGCACTTGCCGGGCCACGAGTAGGAACCGCGTGTGGTTCAACCGATACGTCGGCGGGGCGTAACAAATCACCAGTGGTTTGCCTTGGACTTTCGCATCGGCCAGTTTATTGGCCCCGCCACCGGGTGCCGGGAACACGGCGTTCAGACGTTCGGCAATCACAAGCGCCAGTCGCGGTTGTGGGTTCGATTCGTTCAGCATGAAGTAGTAGGGACGGTCGATGAGGTTCTTCGCACCACCCCAGATGCGTCCCGCACGTGGACCTTCCGGGGCTAGCTCGCCATCGGCACTGGGTTTAGCATCGTTGTCGTAGCCCGCAAGCAACATACCCGAGGCAACCACCATCTTGCTACCCGGCAGAATCGTGCCCTCGTTGGCAACGGGAACCTTACCGACTGGGATACCGGATGATTGCATCGCTTGGCGTGCATTCGCAGCCAGTTCAAAGTTCTGCAAGTCGGTCGGGAACAGAATCCCACCCTTCAAGCTGGTCGTTTTACTACCCGGCGGCAGGCTGATGGACACGTCGAGTTTATCTCCGGCTCGTGCGCCGGGTGGAATCAGGGCCGAGACGAGTACCAAAGAGTGTTCCCGTTTCGGATCATCAAGGAATTCTTTGGGATTGCCTTTTTGTCGGCGAATAGATTGTTCCAACATGGTCCGCCAGCCGTCTGCGGTCGGACTGCTACCCGTACCCGGCAAGTTGTAAACCAACCCGACGCCAGAGACCGGAATCGACTCCACGTTACCAATGGCCGTGATCTTGCCGATCGTGGAGAACTGATCGTTATCGACAAGGTCATCTGCGACCTGGGATCGGGTTGTCGTTTGCTGCGGCAGACAACCAGCGAGTGCCGCTAGAAAAAGCCCGGCCAAAAGTGTTGTAGCACGAGCCATCACATCCCCCTCTTCAACGAAGTCGGTCCTGAAAGTGGCTGACCCCGCCGGTTCCCCCGAACCTCAGCGTAGCCCATCCTGCCCACCCACGGAAACAACCCCGCAAACAAACTGTTCTCGCCGGGCGGGACAATACCGTGGCCCCTCTTTCTGTCAAGACAAGTGCCGCTGCAATTCCGAAACTCTGGTCGCACTGGCCGATCACACTGGACAGTGGCGCGGCATCCTGGCATAGCAGGCGTGGGGTCTGTTTGAGGGAAGCGAATGCCTGCGAAGATGTCCATCGTGTTGCTGGTGCTGATTGGGTCGGCGTCACTTTGTTGGGCCACCGATCCGCCCAGCCCGCCGTCGATTAGCCGTCCACCACTCCTGATAAATTCCGCGCCAAAGCCAATTGAAGTGCCGCCGTTGGCGCTGATGTCTGGTATTGAAGTGTCGGGCATTCCGTATGGCAAAACGGTTTCGCAGCCGCTTCAACCCGTCATCATTTCCGAGCCGCTGTTGACTAACGAACGCGATGAATCCGCCGCGAAGACCGGCCGCGAATTGCCGCTGGAACCGGACGAGAACCGCCGCCCGTTTGCCACTTCGTGGACGACGTTGGAATACTTGCTGTGGTGGCCAAAGGGTCAGTCATTACCGCCACTGATTACCAGCAACCGCAGTGCAGATGCACCCGTCTTCGGCGGCCCGAACACGGGTGTGCTGGTCGGCCATTCGCAACGGGATGGGATGGCGACTTCGGGCGGGCGAATCACGAACGGTTTCGCAGTCAACGAAACAGGTACCGCCGCAATCGCCGCGACGTACTTTTTTCTTGGCACCCGGACAGTGACGCAATCGGTCAGTGATTCCGGACACGGGCGACCGCGACAACTGGCACGTCCGATTATCAACGCAAACACGGGCAATGAAGATTGGATCCCGGTTGCGACCCCCGGACGGTTGAACGGCCTCGCGGAAGTTTCGACATCAACTCGTGTTAGCGGTTGGGAAGTGAACGGCCTGGTCAACCTGTTCACGGGTCCGGGTGCCAACATTAAGGCGATAGCTGGCTATCGCTACCTGATGGTGAACGAAGGGCTTCGCATCGAACAAACCGCATTCTTGCCGGGAACGCTCGCCGTGGTTGCGGATCAATTCGATGCCCACAACCGTTTCCACGGCGGGCAATTCGGGTTCAGTGCGGACTTGGCACGGGGGCCGGTCTACGTGGAAATGGTCGGGAAGGTCGGCATTGGGCAGTCGATCGGGGTCGTCAAGATTAGCGGGCAAGGTGCCGCCGTCACGCCCGGCAACGCGCAACCGCTGCAATACTTTACCAGCGGCGTTCTGGGGCAATCGACGAACAGCGGACGGTTCGTGCAGACTTCGTTCGCGGTTCTACCCGAAGCGATCGTGAAAGTCGGCTACAAGTTCAAAGATCACTCGCGGGTTTACTTCGGTTACAACTTCCTTTACCTGAGCGAAGCGGTTCACCCCGGCGATCAAGTCGATCGAACGATCGACCCGTCGCAAGTGCCGCTGTTCGCACGGCCCGGTGGGACCAACGGCAACACGGAACATCCCGTACCACTCCTCACCCGCTCCGATTTTTGGCTGCAAGGAATGATGTTCGGGCTGGAGTTCCGTTACTGATGCACTCGACATAATAAGATTACTGCGCCTCGGGTCGCAGCAGTGGGAACAAGATCACGTCGCGGATGGTTTGCGTGTTGGTGAGCAACATCACAAGGCGGTCGATGCCGATGCCAAGGCCGCCGGCGGGTGGCATCCCGTGGCGGAGAGCGCGGATGAAATCGTGGTCCATTTTGGCCATCGAGTCTTCGTCGTTTTGCCCGGCGAGTTGCTTGGAGAAGGTTGCTTCTTGGGTGATCGGGTCGTTCAATTCCGTGTAGGCGTTGGCCAATTCCATGCCGCGAACGTACAGCTCGAACCGCTCCGCCAATCGCGGTTCTTCGCGCTTGCGCTTGGTTAGTGGGCAGAGTGCCGCCGGGTAGTCGTACACGAAAACCGGGCCGATGAGCTTGTCTTCGACATGCTCCGAAAACAGATCGTTGACCAACACGTCATGGTCCTTCGGCGTGCCGTCCTTCGCTTTCAGCGGCATCTTCAATTCGATCGCCCGGTTACGCACCGCAACCTCGTCGAACAGATTCGCGCCGACATGTTCGGTGAACAGGTCCGCATACTTCGCCCGCTGAAACGGTGGCGAAAAGTTAATGGTGTGCTCGCCGTGCTCGATGACCCGTTCGTCGTTGCGTTCCATACGCGATTCGTTGTGGAACGGGGTTTGGGTCGCAATCACAATGTCCACACATGACACGATCAGTTGCTCGGTCAACTCCATCATGGTGAACAGGTCGCCGTAAGCTTGGTACAACTCCAGCATCGTGAATTCGGGGTTGTGCTTGGGGCTGATCCCTTCGTTACGAAACACGCGGCCAATTTCGTACACCTTTTCCAACCCACCCACGAGCAGTCGCTTCAGGGGCAACTCCAGCGCGATGCGTAACACCAGCGGAATGCCAAGCGCGTTGTGTTCGGTATTGAACGGGCGCGCTGCCGCGCCGCTCGCAATGGATTGCAGCACGGGTGTTTCGACTTCAAGGTAACCTTGCCGATCCAGGAAGTTCCGAATCGTGCGAATGATGCTCACCCGTTGCAGCACGCGGCGCATCGTTTCCGGCGTGTAAATCATGTCGAGGTAGCGGTGCCGCAAGCGGTATTCCATGTCGCCGATGCCGAACACGTCCTTCGGATGGGGTTCGAGCGACTTCGTTAGAAACGTCAACTTCTCAACCTGGATTGTCAGTTCGCCGGTCTTCGTTTTGCCGAATTCGCCATCAACACCGATGAGGTCACCAAGGTCGAGGAGGTTCAGCACCTTCCACTCTAGCGGACCGACTTTATTCAAACGCACCATCAACTGAATGCGACCGGACTGGTCTTGGATTTCCAGAAAGTGTAACTTGCCACCCGTGCGATGCCGCACGACTCGCCCTGCCGCGCGAACCTTCGGCCCGTTGGGGCTGGCGTCGTCGAAGTGATTGGGTTCCAGTGTGCGGATTTCAGCCAAAGGCCGGTGGCCGTCGAACCGTTGGCCCCAGGGATCAAAACCCAGCGCTTCGATTTGCCGAAGCTTATCCAACCGAACGGCAGCGTGGTCGGTGGAATCGGGTGGAGTCGGCGGTTGCGGATCGGTGGCCACGTAATGCTCGCAGTAGAAGGACGAAGAAGGCTATCGTTTTGTTTTACATACCGGACCGTCACCCGGAAGGATTTCCTATGCCCACATCGAGTGTTCTAGACCTGGATCGACAGAGTGCCGAGCGTGTTTTTCACGACCAACAAGCTGCATCAAGGGCCACGACGTTTCGCCGCAACCCTGCCGAGCTTCGATTTGTCGATGCCGAATATCTCGACCATGAAACCTGGATTCGCCCCGCCGTCGCACGGTTCGGTGACCTTCACGGGAAATGCATCCTGGATTACGGTTGTGGTCACGGTATGGCGTCGGTGGTGTTGGCTCGGCAGGGTGCATCCGTCACGGCGTTTGACTTATCGCCCGGTTATGTACACGAAGCCGAAGAACGC
>JAYSXU010000850.1:0-2626 GCA_043716965.1 Fimbriiglobus sp. | reverse complement strand
CCGATGGTGCCGAGATTTCGCTGGACGGAAGGAAGTTCACCAAAGGACTTTCGATCCCCCCCGATACGATTCTGACGTACAAACTCGACGGCACGTTCCGGGAATTGAAGGCATTGGCGGGCATCCCAGACGGAACGAACCGCGACAGTTGGGCGTTGAAACTTCGCATCGAAGTGGACGGCCGGCGCGTCTTCGAGGAAACGATCACCAAGAAAGCCAGAACCCGCGAGATCACCTTGAACGTCAAGGATGCTAAGGAGTTGAAGATCATTGTCGAACGCGATTCGCTGTTCCTCGGCAACCAACTCAACCTCGCCGAAGCCCGGCTGCAAAAATAACGGCCTCCGGGTTTACCACCGAACGGGTTCACCATCAAACTGTCCACGAGTTGTCCATCATGCTGCGATCCCGAATCATATTGCTGTGTAGTAGCCTTGTGCCACTTTTGGTCGTGTTGGTTGCATGGGTTCGACCCGTTGCGGCGGAGCCGGACAAGTTGGTGCTAGCAGCAGAGGCCAAGCGCATCGCGGTGATTAGTCAGGTCAAGCCGAGCGTCGTGGCGGTCTGCTTTTACGGCGGCGAGGCGTGCGGGTCTGGTGTGCTGATCGACCCCGATGGATACGCCCTCACGAACTTTCACGTCGTGCAGCCGACCGGCCCGGTCATGCAATGTGGCTTGCCTGATGGATTACTTTACGACGCCGTTGTAGTCGGGATCGACAAAGTCGGTGACGTGGCACTTGTCAAGCTCCTGCCGAAGAAACCAGGTCAGCCGTTTCCCTACGCCAAGCTTGCGGATAGCGATCAAGTCAAAGTCGGCGATTGGTCGTTGGCGATGGGCAACCCCTTCGGACTGAGCCTCGACTTCACGCCGACCGTGACGTTCGGATTGGTTAGTGGAACGAACCGTTATCAACCGCCGGAAGGGAAGGGGACGCTGGAATACACCGACTGCATTCAGGTCGATACGTCGATCAATCCGGGCAACTCTGGCGGGCCGCTGTTCAACATGAACGGGGAACTGATCGGGATCAACGGTCGGGGTTCGTTTGAAAAACGCGGTCGGGTGAACTCCGGCGTCGGGTATGCTATTTCCATCAACCAAATCAAGAATTTCTTGGGCCACCTGCGGGCCGGGATAGACACCGATCACGCCACGCTGGGTGCATTGGTCGAGACGGCTGAAGAAGACGGCGACCTGTCCCGCATTGTTGTGAAGCAAATCCTCGAAGACTCCGATGCGGCGCGGCGCGGGGTGCAAGGGGGCGATCAACTCATCAACTTCGCGGGCCGCCCACTGACCAGCGTGAACCAGTACAAAAACATCCTCGGTATCTTCCCCAAAGATTGGCGACTGCCGCTAAGCTACCGCCGCAACAACGATCGCAAAGAAACGCTCGTGCGGCTCATGGGCAACATCGACACCCAACCCGACGCCCCGATGCCGCAACGCCCGCCCAGCCCGCGACCCGGACCTACACCGAACGCGACGGCTCATCCCGGATTGGATAAGTCACCCGCTCACAAGCTGTACGAAGCTAAGAAGGGGTTTGCGAATTACTACTTCAATAAGCAAGCTCAGGACAGTCTCCACAACGCTGTGAAGCAGCAAGGCGATTTCAGTACCGCGAACGGATCGTGGGCGGTTGATGGCACCATCGAACTGGCGGATCGGCGCGGGGAAATGAAGATCACGTGGCAGGACGGCGGCGACGGGTTCACCGAAGTGAAGATCAATCGCAACGGAATTGAAGATGCCGTGAAGCCTCTGAAGCAAGGCATTCCGCTCGGCGAATTGCAACTGCCACAGGGTAGCGGTGGAATGCTGACGGCTCTCTATCAGTACCGTCGCCTACTGACGAACTGGAACACCGGGTTCGAGATTGGCTTTGAACACGCGGGTCATGAGCCGGCGTACCCACCGCGCGAAAGCACGAAAGAGCCGATCCGGTTGAAAGACTTCCGCGTCGATTGCGAAGTGTTGCACACCAAGCACGGGGCGTTCGACACGAAGTGGTATTACGGTCTGAGCGACCATAAACTGCTCGCCTGCGAATCGCTGTTGGACAAGGACGAAGACCCGTGCGAACTCTACTTCGGCGATTACAAACTGGTCGAGGGGCGACAACTTCCGCACCGCATTGAGGTCCGCACCGGGGACCGCCGATACGCCATCCTGACGATTAAGTCCTACCAACTCACCAAGAAGTAACCCGAACCGCCATCATGCTAAGTCGCACCTGGTTAGTCGTTTTTGTAGCAGCGCTACTCATGATTTCCACGAGTCGCGTTGCCGTCGCCTCCGACCCGTTTAACAAGGTTGCGGACACCACCAATCAACGTATCGTGAAGTTGTTCGGGTCCGGTGGCTTTGGCAAACTCAAGAACTACGGCTCCGGCATCCTGATCTCCCCCGAGGGGCACATCCTCACGGTGGCAAACCAGATGTTGGACACGTCCGAATTAGTGGTTCACCTTTACGACGGTCGGCGGATGAAAGCGGTCGTCCTGGCGACCGAATCGGAACTCGATGTCGCCCTGGTGAAGATTAAAATCGAAGGCAAAAAGATCGACGAACCCACTGGGTTAGACCTACCGTTTTTTGACATTAACGAAGCCGCGAAAC
>JAYSXU010000849.1:0-2627 GCA_043716965.1 Fimbriiglobus sp. | reverse complement strand
GGACTTCGTGCAAGATGATCGGCTTCATGAGGTAGTCGTGGGCACCGCGCTGGAACGCTTCGACGGCGGTTTCGACCGTGGCATACGCGGTGATGAGGATGACAAACGTCTCCGGGCACCGCGTCGTGATCCGCTCCAAGACTTCAATTCCGTCCAGGCCGGGAAGGTTCACATCGCACAGCACGAGGTCAAACTTTTGCAGCCCGGCACGTTCGACCGCCGCTTCGCCGGTCGCGCAAGTGACGACTGTGAAGCCTTCCTGCTGCAAGAATTCGGCGAGTGTTTCGCGGATGATCGGCTCGTCATCAACGACAAGGACCGAAGCAGATGGTGACGGTATGCGTAACATCAATGAACCCATTTGACCCGAATTCACCACCACGAATAACACGAATATCACGAATGAAATCAGGATAGGCCATTAAACTGTTCGTTTGTTCTGTACAGGCTTGCTCGTCCTGCATTTCTTGTGTTCGATTTTATTCGTTTGATTCGTGTTATTCGTGGTTAACCGCTAGGACGGGTTGCGAGGTAACGATCGGCAACAACACGTTGAAGGTCGTGCCGCGTCCTGGTTCGGACTCAACCATCACAGTGCCGTGGTCACTCTCCACGATGCGACGGGTCACGAACAGGCCCAAGCCGGTGCCATGATTCTTGGTCGTGAAATACGGGCGGAACAGTCGTGGCAAATGTTCGGGTGCGATCCCACTGCCGTTATCACTAACGGCGAGTCGGAGTTGGTCGCCATCACGGCTCGCGGTGACCTCAATGCGTCCACCCTTTCCCGTGGCGTCGATGGCGTTCAACACGAGGTTGAAGACGACTTGCACGTACTGGTCGCGGACGCCGTGGAGCGGTGGCAGGTCGTCGGCGATCACCGCGACGATTTGCCGGTTCTTGCCGCCCTTGTAGAACTTGGCAATTCGCAGCGCTTCGTCAATCACGTCTTGAACGGCAACTCGGCCACGTTCCGCATTGGCCGGTCGGCTGAACTGAATGAGTTCACGTAAGATGGCCTGAATGCGGGCCAGTTCGGTGGTCACGAGTTGTAGTTTTTGGCGGGTGTACGTGTCCAAGTCGCGGCGTTCGAGCATTTGGACAATACTGCTGATCGACGTGAGTGGATTGCCCACTTCGTGGGCAATCCCTGCCGCGAGCAGGCCGAACCCTGCCATCTTTTCTTGGTGCAAAACTTGGGCTTGGGACTCTTCGAGTTCGAGCGTGCGCTCGGTGATGCGGCTTTCGAGTTGGGCTTGGTTCTCGCGGAGTGCGGCGTTGAGTTCGCGCAATTCCTCACCGGCTCGCTTCAACAACCGCGCCATCGCCCCCGCCGCCCACGTCACCCAGATGAGGATGACGAGGGTGAGCAAAAACAAGTACGGTTCCCGTCGCGCCGGCGGTTCCGCGATGAACAACAACCCGTAACTCAGGCAGTCCAAACCGCACGTGGCGAACGTGGTTCGCGGGGAATAGCGGATCGCACAACACGTGAGTGAGAGCAGGTAGTAAAAGCGGAACGGGCTTTCGGTACCGGATTCAAAGTAACACAGCAGCCCGATGAACAACGCTTCCATCGCCGAGATGACGAGCGGAAAATCCCGAAGAAAAACCCGCCCACACAGGAACACGACGGTATCAATCGCGGTGAAGACGAACCCCAACGCGAGTATCGCGTTGAGTGCCACCTGACCGGAGTTGGCCGCCCCGAAATTCGCCAGCAACGCCCCCACGACCAACCCGAACCACCGAATTTTCACCGCAATCGACTCGGCGGCCAATTCCCACGTCGCATCCGCCGGCTTGGGGGCGAAGCGGAACAGCAGAATTTGAACGGGACTGAATTTTTGGACATCTGTAGTGTTCACAACGATAGTTTATCAGTCCACGGCAGAATTCTCTGTGCAGAGATGTCTGATTACTCGGCAGTGTTCGGCGAATCGTTTTGACAATGCGGATTCTGATCTGGAACAAATCTTCGCGTGGTGCCATCTTACATCTGCCCAGTCGATCTTTCCTTTACGTGATTGCATTCGCAGTCGGGTCATGGGCTAGGACTTTTCAACAGGAATATCGCCCATGCGATTCACGCTCAACACGCGATGGCTGGTGGCTGCGGTGGCCATCGTCACTCTCAGCCTGACCAACACGAAACCGTCCCAGGCCGGGTTCGTTCTTCAAGGTGGAACGGAAACACAAACTGGTCCATCTTATCTCGCTGATTTCATGAATGGGTATGACTTCGTCTCCACCACTAGTCAATCCTTGACGGCTCTCGGCTTTTGGGATGAGGGGTCGAACGGGCTGCCCAGGTCGTTCCAGCTCGGCTTGTGGGCGACCGCAACCCAAACGTTGTTAGCCACTGTCACGATCGACAATACCGACCCGCTCGACCCCAGTGTCACCATTGCCAACGGCCAGTATCGCTATGAAACGCTAGGCTCCGCAGTGGCGCTGACGAGTGGTACAACGTACACCTTGGGCTGGCAGGTCGGCAGTCCTGGTCTCTCAGCAACTGACTCGCTGATCCTGGTGCATTCCTCGCTGATCGTCGATCCGAATGTCACCATCGCAGACCAGTCCCGGTTCCAGAGTGGTGGAGCGTTTACCTTTCCGACTGGCACCAC
>JAYSXU010000848.1:0-2630 GCA_043716965.1 Fimbriiglobus sp. | reverse complement strand
GAAGCCGCTCGCGGAACGGGTTCATGACCTGACGTTGGATGTGTTTCTACCCCTGAGTTCGCCGGTGGAGTTTTCGCACCCGTCGTTGCCGGTCATTGGGCAGCGGATGGTTGCCGCAAGGTCACGCGGGGCGGCAAACATTTTGATGATGGGGGCGCACGTGCTGCGGGCGGGTGTGCAACGGCACCTGATCGACTTGATGGATCGCGGGTTGATTTCACTGATCGCCATGAACGGGGCGGGGCCGATTCACGACTGGGAGTTTGCCCTGATCGGTGCGAGTACGGAGAGTGTTGCGAAGTACGTTCGCACCGGAGAGTTCGGCCTCTGGTCGGAAACCGGACGCATGAACGACGCGATTGCCGCCGGGGTGCGCGACGGGTTGGGATTTGGCGAAAGCATCGGCAAAGCAATTCACGACGGGCCGTTTCCGCACAAGGATTGCAGCCTGCTGGCGGCAGCGTATCGGCGTGGCATCCCGGTCACGGTTCACATCGGCATTGGCTACGACATTATTCACGAACACCCGAACGCTAATGGGGCAGCACTCGGGCAGGCTAGCTACACCGATTTCCTGATCTTCGTGGAGCAAATCCGCAACCTCGAAGGTGGGGTGGTGCTGAACTTCGGTACCGCCGTAATGGGGCCGGAAGTGTACTTGAAGGCGCTGGCAATGGCCCGCAACGTCGCCCATCAACACGGCAAGTCGATAGCGAAGTTCACAACGGCGGTGTTCGACCTGATCCCGCTCGACGACGACTACCACCGCCAAGCCCCGAAGACCGACCCGCGGTACTACTACCGCCCGTGGAAGACGATCCTGGTCCGCACCGTCGCCGACGGCGGCGAAAGCTTCTACATCCAAGGCGACCACCGCCAAACCGTCCCGGCGTTGCTCCAAGCCGCGATTGGGTGAAAGAAGACTATTCACCGCAGCGGGCACAGAGAGCCACGGAGAAAGAATAAGAATTGATTTTGGTTTTCTCTGTGGCCCTCCGTGCCCTCAGTAGTGAATCCTCTCTTCGGGAGCAGCCCTACTGTTTATCCAGATTGCCAACAATTGTGCCTATTCTGCGAAGATTGCCGTGTCGGGCAGTATTGCTCAATTCTCCGACTTTGCCGGGACGATATATAGCCTACTTAGTCGTCACCACCCGGATCAACGGCTCATTCGTACCTGTTCGGTCGCTCACGCACGGAGGCTGCGTTACGCACGTTCGGAAACTTCTGGCAGCGTCGGTTTGCCTTGCATTCGCGGCGCCGGCGTTCGCACAAACACCCACGCCAAAGGCGGCGCCCGGCGTCGATCGGGCTTCGTACCACTCGGCGTTGTTCAACCCGGCGGAAAAACTTCCGGCGAACTTGAATAGCCACACCGAAGCGGCGATGCAGGCGTCCTCCCCGGCCGAAAACCTTTTGGCCGGTCCGCAAATCTGGGCGTCGGCGGATTACCTGTTGTGGTACATCACGCCGATGAACACGCCGGACCTGATTCAATCAGTGCCCAGCAAAGCCGCCGTGAATTCGGTTCAACAGAACGCGATCTTGCCTGGCAGTGCCGCAACGCGGATTTTCCCCGACGGTCGCCAAGTGCAATTCGGCGGCTTCAACGGCATTCGCGGGAGCATGGGGGCGTACCTCGATCCTGCCAGTCGGTTCGGCGTAGACGCCAGTGTGTTCATTTTGGAAACGAAGATTCAGAAAGGCTCCGCGTTCAACAACGGCACGCCGGACGCTATCGCCCAGCAATACTTTAACGTCCAAACGGGCCGACCGATCAGCTTGTTCGCATCGCTGGAAGGGACCAGTTCGGGCGGAATCGTCTCCCACGTTGAAAGTGCGACGTGGGGCGCCGATGCCAACGTGCGGATGCAGGCGTACACGCTGGTTGCGGACCGCAACGACTTGCTCTTCGGCGTTCGCTATTTCAGTCTGGCGGAAAGCATTCAAACCGAAGCACGGAGCTTTTTTGCACGCACCGGCGGCGCCGTGGGGATTCAAGACACGGTTCGCACGCGCAACCAATACTACGGCGGTCAAGTCGGTGTGGCGAGCCGCCTAGGGGCGTGTAACCGGGGCCTGGTCATCGACGCCGGGTTGAAATTCGGCATGGGCGGCGTGCGCCAGGAAGCCCAAATCTTCGGCAGCAACACCTTCCTCAGCGCGGCCGGCGTTGCCGATACGCAACTGCAAGGGCTGTTCGCCCGCCCGTTCAACCAGGGCAGCTTCAGCCGCAACAAGTTCGCTGTGCTGACCGATTTGAATCTGAACCTGACGTACAACTTCACCCCCGCCGCGAAAGTGTACTTCGGGTACAACGTGATGTGGGTCAGCAGCGTGATTCGCCCCGGTGAGGTCATCGACCCGATCATCAACGACTCCCGCGCCCGATTCGTCGCCAACCCCACCCCCAGCACCGCCGACCGCCCCGCCTTCAGTTGGAACGCCAACGACATGTGGGTGCAAGGCATGACGTTCGGCGTGAACTTGGCCTACTAACCGAATTGTTCACCACGAATCATACGAATCAATCGGATACGTTAACAGCCAAGAATTGAGAGCAGGAAAACCGATCGGAAATGGTTACACTCTGTTCTCAACCTTGATTTGATTCGTCTGATTTGATTCGT
>JAYSXU010000847.1:0-2635 GCA_043716965.1 Fimbriiglobus sp. | reverse complement strand
TACAATCCGAGCATCCCTAAAGCGTTCGTTCCCCGAGATTTGCTATGCGCTCCTGGCTTCGGAATGTCTACCTTGCGATCAAAACCATTGCAGAGGGTATGTACATTACCCTCTGGTACTTCGTGCAGACCTTTCGGCGTGGCACGTTCACCGGCCACTTCGCCTACCCCGAAAAGCCCGTGCCGATCCGCCCACGTTATCGGGGCTTCCACCGCTTCGACCTGACCGCGTGCATCGGGTGCGACAAGTGCGCCCGCGCCTGCCCGGTCGATTGCATCTACATCGACAAGGAAAAGGCGGTCGCCCCGGCGAAGGGGTTCGTCGTCACCGGGTTCAAGATCGACTACACGAAGTGCATGTTCTGCGCCCTGTGCGTGGACCCCTGCCCCGCCGACTGCATCTACATGGGGTCCACGTTCGACCTCAGCACCTACACCCGCGACGGCTGCATCGTCGATTTCGCCAAGCTCCCCCTCGCAACCGCGTGGGGCACCGACACCCTCAACCCCACCGCCGTGCAAGAATCGAAGAAGGTGGCGTTACCCGTGTGGACGAAGGGCGCGACGACATAATCATCGCTGCCAATCGTGTGCTCCAAAATCTCTCGTTGCCGAACATTAGAAATGGGTTCCCATGACCACCCTCGTCGCCACGATGCTTGTCTTCCTTGCTGTCGGGATCGGGTTCTTGTTTGTGAACCTGCTCGTCGGCAAATTGGTGCGGCCCGACAAGCCGTCGCCGGAGAAGGGGGAGGTTTACGAGTGTGGCGAAGAGCCGATCGGGTCGGCGTGGATTCAATTTGATTTGCGGTTCTATGTCGTGGCGTTGCTGTTCGTGATTTTTGATGTCGAACTCGCGTTCTTCTTCCCGTGGGCGGTCGTGTTCGGTAGTGCGAACCGGGCAGCCGACGAGTCGTTGCCGATGGAGCAGCGGATTCAGGCCGCTAACGTGCTGAACCCCGGCACCACAACCGAACCGAGTGCTGTTGCGATGCACTCGTTCGCCCAGTTTGCCTTTCTCGAATTGCTCGCCTTCTTTGCAATCTTGCTCGTTGGTTTCGCCTACTTGTGGAAGCGTGGCGACCTCGAATGGATTCGCAGCGTGGCCGCCCAAGTGAAACAATCACCACCACCCCGAGTGATAGAATAAGCTGAACCCTTTGGAGAAAATTGCCATGAGTATCACGATCACCGACCCTGCCCTCGTTGCTCAATTGTTGAATTCAGACGGCCCGATCGAGTTGAAGGGTGCCGAGGGCCGCCTCCTCGGCAAGTTCACCGCCGAAGGGTTGTACAAACTGCCCCCTGGCGTAAAGTCGCCGTTCACGGAAGAGGAGATGGTGGAGCGCCGCAAGGACCGCACCGGGCGACCGCTGAAAGACATCCTCCGCGATCTACAGAAATGCGGGTAAAGTATACATCACACGCGACAAGGCTTTGGAGTGAGCGATGACAATCACAATTTCTGATCCAGCATTAGTTGCTCAACTACTGAATTCAAACGGCACAATTGAATTACAAAGTTCAGAAGGGTACGTGCTTGGCCGATTTACTACTGAAGGAATGTTCAAACTGCCCCCTGGCGTAAAGTCGCCGTTCACAGATGAAGAATTGCTGGAACTCCGCAAGCAACGGACTGGCCGACCGTTGGCGGATGTCCTCCGGGATTTACAGGGGCGGGGATGAGGTACGAAGTGGTTTGGGGTCCGCGTGCCGAAGGCATGCTGGCATCTGCGTGGTTGGCCGCAACGGACCGGAACGCAGTCACCCACGCGACGGCTAGTTTGACTGCTCATCTTGCCTACGACCCGTTGCGGTTGGGTGAATCGCGGACTTCGTCTGTCCATCGGATTGCGTACTACCCGCCGCTCGGTGTTGAGTTTGAAGTAGTGGAAGACGACAAGCGGGTCATTGTGCAAGGCGTGTTCACGGTCTCTTAATCCCCTCTCATTTGCTGGTGGTGTCGGATGCCGCTTTTGGAAAATCGCTTTGAAGAAGGCTTTGTCACGACGACGTTGGAACAGGCCATCAACTGGGCACGCGAGTCGTCGCTGTGGCCGATGACGTTCGGGCTGGCGTGTTGTGCCATCGAAATGATGGCCACCGGAGCCGGGCGGTACGACCTCGATCGGTTCGGGGCGGGGGCGTTCCGGGCAACCCCGCGACAGGCGGACCTGATGATCGTGGCCGGGACCGTCAACATGAAAATGGCCGACCGCGTCCGTCGGCTGTACAACCAGATGCCGGACCCGAAATTCGTGATCGCAATGGGCGCCTGCACCTGTGGCGGCGGGCCGTATTACAAGTACGGTTACAACGTCGTGAAAGGCGTCGATCTTGTTGTACCAGTTGACGTGTACATCCCCGGTTGCCCGCCCCGCCCGGAGGCGCTGCTCGAAGGGTTGATGCGGATTCAAGATAAAGTCCGCAAAATGCACACCCTGACCAACGGCCCGCAACGCGAAGTCCCGATCCCCGTCCGCACCGGCAAAGTGTTGCTGCCCGATGAACTCGCAACAGTCGAGAAGGCGAATCAGTAC
Source organism: Fimbriiglobus sp. (assembly GCA_043716965.1). Taxonomy (GTDB): domain Bacteria; phylum Planctomycetota; class Planctomycetia; order Gemmatales; family Gemmataceae; genus Fimbriiglobus. Next base: position 96 of record JAYSXU010000847.1, on the reverse strand, counting down.
AAGCAAGAGCAACGCGACCGCGCGAAACCGGCAAAAGTGTAACCAGGGTCACTGAAAACCACCTTCACCGCAGAGTCGCAGAGAGCGCAGAGCGAT
>JAYSXU010000846.1:0-2635 GCA_043716965.1 Fimbriiglobus sp. | reverse complement strand
GAAGGTCGAGCAACGACCGGCACACCACCCCGCCAACGAGCGACTCCTGCCAGAACTCGAAGAACCCCTTCAACGCCATCCCGACGATGATGACCACGATAATCAACACGAACGTCTCGAAGCTACTCGCGGGCAGGCGATCGACGACGTGGGCTTTGAGTTGTGTTCGCCACCAGAGTTTGCGATTCAATTCGTGAAGCTCGCCCTCCAGCTTCGCTAATTCCTTGATGCTGTTGCGCAGTTTCTGCTCAATGAGTTCTTCGGGCGGATGGCTTTCGAGATAGTTCGAGAGGTACGCGATGTTCTCTCGCTTCTCGATCACCTCTTTCAATCGGCCCGGCTCGTTCGCTTTCTTCTGGTCTTCCTTGATGTCGTCATCGACCGACTGCTGTAAGGTTTTCTTGTCCTGCATCACCTTAAGCATGGGGTAAATCAGCGAGAGGTTGGTACTCCAAAGCACGGCGACCATCGTGGCCGCGAGGAACGACAGGAGCAGCCGGGGCCAGTACGGCCAGGAGAATTTCAGCGCGCGTGCAAAATTCCGCATGGTTCAATTGCCTTGGTCGGGTGTCATCGCGGTTTTAGCAAATGCGGGGAATGCTCACAAGTGTAAGCTGTGATGTCCGGCTTGCGTAGGTTGCCGTTGTTGCGTATATCGCGGTCCAATCCGTGGGAGGTCTACGGGGCGATGTGCGGGAGCGGTTGACGATGATTCAAGCTCGGTCCCGATTCGTTTGGCTACTTTTGGCGAGTTCGTGTGGCTTACTCACCGGGTGTCTGGGGGGGACTTACAACCCGTCATACTTCCCGTTTTATTTGCCGCCCGGCGACATCATCCAAACGCACGCCAAGCCGGCGGGGCGCGGGTACTTTGCGAACTTTGACCCGAAAGCTGTGAAGCTGGAAGTCACCCCGACTCAAGTCTCGAATCCAACTAAAACTCAACAAGTATTAGTGGCGACGATCTCTGATGCCGATGGCCAACCGCGGCGCAAGCGGCGTGTCGAGTGGATTCTGGACGGTCCGGGGTTCATTCTGGAAGTCGATGAAGGCGGTATCGCGCCAGGTCGCGGATATTTGGACGGTACGAAAAAGGCGATCAGCTACACCGATTACCGCGAACACCTCTTCAACCGGGGCACAGAAAACCCGCGTGACGACTTCACGATTTACCCAGGGCAAACGTGGTGCATCGTCAGTTGTGCCGTGCCAGGCGAAACGACGGTGACGGCGTATGCACCCGAGATCTACGACCATGAACGGCGAACCATCACGACGCGGTTAACGTGGACCGATTCGCAAACCAACTTCACAAGTTCGGCTGCTGAAAGCACGCCACGGATGACGGGGCCACCTTCGACCACGACATCCCGCAACCCGACGCGGGAGAACGACCGGCCCGCACCAATTGAACGGAAATCCGTAGCAGGGCTGACACTTGATGTGCAAGCGCCGAAAGCGGCGGCGTTCGACCGCCCGACGGCGTTCACGTTGGAGTTGGCCAACAACGGCACCGCGTCCAGCCAACCTGTCACCGTTCACACCACCGTACCGGAAGACGCCGATTTCGTGAGCGCCGACCCGCCGCCAACGGTGCAACAAGATCGGCAATTGACGTGGTCGGCGGGGGCACTGTCGGGCAATTCCAAACGCACGATCGTCCTCAACGTCCGGGCGATTCGGAAGGGTCCGCTGACGCTGTCAGCGACTGCGGAAACGCCCGACGGACTCAACGCCGACAACCGCGCCACCGTGAACATCGGCACGCCGATGCTGAAGTTGACCGCCGAAGCGCCGGACGGTTCCGCGATCGGTGAACGAATCCCGCTCGTGCTACTCGCCGAAAATCCGAGTGCGATTGCGGATGAAAACGTAACCGCGTGGCTGACACTACCCGAGGGCACCACGCACCCGTCCGGTAGCAACCCGGTGGAAGTTCCACTCGGCACGATTGCGGCAGGGCAGACGAAACGGGTGGAAGTCCCGCTCACCGCGAAGCAACCGGGGCGGTTCAACATTGTTGTGAACGCCACCGGCGATGCCGGTCTGAAAGCCCGCACCACTGCCACGCTCGATGTCCGCCGAGCCGCACTGAGTGTCGGCATTACCGGGCCGAGCCAAGTCATGGTCAACGATGAAGCAACGTGGCAGATTCAAGTGACGAACACAGGCGATGGTGCGATTCCGGAATCGGTCCTGCGGGTAAATCTCCCCAATGAAATGCGGACCACCAATGCGTCCGACGGTGGCGCGTTCCCGAATCAATCCGTCGTCGAGTGGCGACTCGGGTTGTTAGCCCCAGGTCAAAAGCAGATGGTCAAGCTGACCGCTCGCTCCGAGAAGATACTCGAAAAAGGGACGCTCAATGCAACCATTACGGCCGGCAAACCGGGCGCAACATCGCCGGTTCAAGCTCAAATGGGGATGCCGATTGCGATCAGCGGTCAACCCGTTCTCACGCTGAACCTGACCGAAGTTCCCACGTCGGTCACCGTCGGTCGCAAGTCGGCGTTGCGGATCGTCGTCAAGAATGCTGGGACCGGACCGGCGACGAAAGTCGATGTCGCGCTCGTTGTCGAAGGTTTGAAACTGGCGAGCGGGACGGGTGCGGATCGTCAACCAGCACAGGTCAACG
>JAYSXU010000845.1:0-7786 GCA_043716965.1 Fimbriiglobus sp. | reverse complement strand
CCGGCGTAGCCTTCGCGCCGGGCGGCAGCAAGTCGCGGTGAAAAATCTCGTGGCTGCCCAGGACCACGACGCCCGCAGACACCAATCGAAAGCCGGCGCGGACGTGGCCGGTGACCAACGCCAGCCGGTTCGATTCGGCCAACTTGCCCGCTTTCAGCACCTCCGTCAGGCGGTGAATTTCCGCTTCGGTTTGGCAGGCAATCAGCACGCGGTCGGTTTGGGCGATGCTGTCCAGTTCGTCGCGGACACGCTGCACGTTGCCGCTGAACCGCTCCACCGATTCGACCTTCAGATGCACCGACGCTTCAACCGTCGGTCGGGGAAGGGCGGAGACGACGACCGTGGGCCGCTGCATCAACTGCGCAAACGTCCCGTCAACGGTGAACAACCCCGTCGTGTCCGAAACGCGGTCGAAAAAATGCTTGCCTTGTTCTTTCAAATCCCCCGGTTCGACGAGTGCCAAAACGGAGTTGGGCGGCAGATAGTCCGTGAAGAAACCGAAGGCCGTTCGACCCACGGCTTTGGGGGTGTCCGTTCGCGCATTCAACAACACCAATTCCGATTTGGTACCAAGACTCCGTTGGGTTTGCGCCGAGAAAGTGCGGATGGATTCGAGTTCGTCGCCGAAGAACTCCAGCCGAACGGGGTCCGTGGCATCGGGTGGAAAGATGTCGCAAATGCCACCCCGACGGCCGTATTCACCGGGGTATTCGACCGCTTCCGTTCGCTTGTACCCGTTGGCTTGGAGCCATTTCAAAAACTCCTCGATGTTGAGGCTTTCACCGACTTTCAACCGGCGCCCACTCTGGGCCAGTTCCTGGCGCATGGGGACAGGTTGAATCAGTGCCGCCATCGGCGCGACGATCAGTTGGGGTGACTCGTTCGCTATCAGTTGCTGCAAGACCCGCAGGCGGGTTCCCGTTTCGTTGCTGAGTTGCCCCCGAACACTTTGGGGCGGCCAAGTTTCGTGGGCGGGAAAAAGAGTCGGACGATGCCCCAGAAAACTTCCCAAATCCTCCAGCCACGGCCCAACATCTGCAGGACTTGGCACAACCACGAGAGTGGGGACTGATGCGTCGATCGTGAGAGCAACAACTGCTGTGGCCGCCGACGAACCCCAGGCGCCGTCAATCGTGCCGCTGCGATTGCTCGCCAGTGCAGCGCGTAGGTTTAGCCAGCCCTCCGATTGTGACAGGAGAGTCGGCAAAGATGTCAGTTTCACACTCGTCTGGCCAACGGATGGTTTCATCCGGACATTTCACCCCACAGAGTAGCCCAGACAGTGCCAACCTATACAATTACAGCGTCAAATGGAATTGATACCATTGAACTTTGTTGGAACGTGTCTGAAATCGTCGATTTCCTGCAATCCGTCATTTTGGACTATTCAGGAGAGATCGAACAATTGCGACATCAGTGACCAGCGGCCCGATGTTAAGCTAGCAAAGCTTGAGAAAATAACAAAACTGTTTGCGAGATACTGATTCTGCTGCCATCCTTGGGCGGAAGATTGTGTTTGTCGAACGTCTGGTGCAAGTACCATTTGCCTAGCCGTTCGACCCGCGTTGAACTCGTGACTATGAATTTGATCTGTTGCACCGCTGAAAGGAGCCGTCTTCAACCTGACTATCCCCTAACTGGGGGATGAAACCCGTCTGTGCTGCTGCTCAGCGATCTGAGCCACTGAACGTACACCCTAGGAGTTTTGCTTCATGGCCCGTGTGAACCCATTTTTCTATTCCTTGGCTCGCATCCGTCGCCTGTTTGGCCGGAGTGCTGCTCACAAACGAGCGTCGATCCGATTACCGAAAGCCCCCACGATCCGCCGGCAAGTTGGTCCTACACTCCAAGGCTACGGGCTGTTGCGCTCGTTCGGGTCGGGCGATGGCAAAACGGTCGCACTCCAAGATGTTTCACTTGAGCTGCAACACGGTGAAATGAACCTGTTGATGGGGCCGAGCGGAAGTGGAAAATCGACGTTACTCGCGGTGCTGTCTGCACTTCTGCGACCCGATGCCGGCATGGTTCGCGCCAAGGGACATGAGATCTGGCGGATGAGCGAATCCGAACTGGAAAAGTTCCGGCTGAAGCACTGTAGTTACATCTTTCAAGGGTACAACTTGTTCCCCGCACTGACTGCGCGGCAACAACTCGAAGTCGTATTGAAATGGGGCGAAAACGCCAGCACGCACGACGCGCGGAAGCGGGCGGATCACGTCCTCGGCCAGTTGGGGATGTCTAAAAAAGCCCACCTGCGGCCGTCGCAACTCTCCGGTGGCGAAAAACAACGGGTGGCCATCGCTCGGGCGCTGGTGAAGAACCCGTCGTTCGTGTTCGCCGATGAACCGACTTCGGCGTTGGATTGGGACAACGGCCAACAGGTGATCGACCTGCTACGGGAAAGTGCTCGCGAACGCGGCGCCACGGTTTTGGTTGTAACGCACGATCATCGTCTTTTACCCTATGCGGACCGGGTGTTCGAGATGGCGGACGGTCGCTTGAACCTGGATTGCTCTGCGCCCGATACTGGCGTGTATCACGTCGATCCGACGGTCGTGGACTTAAGCCCGGCACCAGCCGCCCGCTTACGTCTGCGTGAACCGATGATCGTGACCGCTCAATAAGATCGCCGCCATGCACGCTAACAGCAAACTGCTGTTCGAGAAATACGCCAAACCGCACTTTCAACCACATTTGAAAGTGCTTGAAATCGGCCCCGATGTCTCTCCCTCGAACTACCAGCAGATCGTCGCCAATCCCGCCATGACGTGGGACACCTTGGACTTCCCACGTGACTTTCCGCTCACTCACACGCTGGATTCGGAATACACGTTCCCAATCCCGGACAACAGCTACGACATCGTGTTGTCGGGCCAAGTGATTGAACACGTCCGGAAAATCTGGGTGTGGATGCGTGAGGTCGCCCGCGTTTGCAAGCCGGGTGGGTTGGTCATCACCATCAACCCGGTCAGTTGGCCGTACCACGAAGCCCCCGTCGATTGTTGGCGAATCTACCCCGACGGGATGCATGCCCTGTCCGACGATGCGGGGTTAGAAGTGATCACCAGCGTAATGGAATCGCTCGAATCGAAGCGCTTCCATCATGGCCTGCCCGGCCGTTCCCCCGAATGGCAACCCGCCATCATCCGCCGCGTCTTCCGCATCCTCGACAAGTTCCACTTCCCCGCCGAATGTGCTTACGACACCGTCACGGTCTGCTGTAAACGGCTGTGAGCATCGCACGGAATTGAGTAGCCCTTCAGCAATCTGAACGCCCAAACCCCTGTCAAAAAACTTGATAATTCTGGTTGACTTCTCCCGTGGAGGTGGTTAGTCTAATTTTCGTCGAATGCTTTTCCCCCCAGTATGCGGTGAGTTATGGGACACACTCCCAAGCCTCAACATGCATGCCCCTCACAATACAACCCACCGGATTGGTTGCTGTTTTACTGTTCGCTTGTCTCGTGGCGGGCTGTGCTAGGTCTCCCCAATCTGCGGTCCTCATAGACACTCAGAAAGCCGCGCCCAGCGAAGATCGGTTTGACGCCGGGACGATTTGTGCGGGCGAGCCGGTCAGTCACAAATTCACGTTCGTTAATACCACGGGTGAAGAACTTCGGATTGTCTCCGACAGCGATATTGTGGTTGGTTGTGGTTGCACGTCCTTGTCGCCGTCGGCGCGGGTCGTTGCACCGGGCGAGCAAATCGAGTTAGCGTTGAGTGTGAACACGGAGCGGTTGGGCGGCAAGTTTGCGTACCGGAGTGCGGTGACGTGGACGGGTGCCAAGGAGCCGTTGCTTCACAATGTGATCGTGACGGGTCAGGCGGTCCCGTTGCTCACAATTTCGCCGGACGAACTTTCGTTCGGCCCCGGTGAGTGGGGCGAAGGCAAGTCGAAGTCGGTGCTGGTGACCGGCAATGAGTACGTCACCCTGCAACACTGGCGGGCCGCAGCAGGTGGGCACGCATTGACCGTATCCAAAGTCGAAACCATCGACGACCGCACAGCGCGGATTCACGTGACCTGTGCCGACCCCGGCGACCTGGAAGTGGTGACTGCAACGGTGAACGTGACGGCGGCCATCAAATCGTGACAGCGGAAGATTGCCACCAATGAAGCGGCGATTGCTTTCCCCACCAAAGGGCAACAGCCGGTCGAGTTCTCGATCCGGCCTTCACAACTGACCGTCCTGGTTGACCCGCAAACGCGCCGTGGCAAAGGATCATTGTTCCTGAAAGGCCAAGGGCTGAAAGACCAGACGGTCGAAGTTCGCTGTGGCGACCACAAAACCACGTGTAAATTGACCGCTACGTCGCCCGAAACCGGCGTCCTATTGGTCGAGATCGACGGGATCGCCGCCGACAAGCCGCCCTCAACAATCGAAATTTCCATCGGCGGCAAGCCGACTATCAAGGTTCCACTTTTCGTGTCGGGCTGAAGCGTGGCAACGTTTGCCACGCGACCCGACTGTTCGTGAAGTGTCATTCGGAGGATTGTGAAATGCGTGTGACTTACTTGGCAATCTGTGTCTGTTTCGTCGCTGTGGCCGTGCTGGTGACCAACGCCGTCAGTTCGGATCGACTGGACCACAACCAACTCGCGGAACGCATTGTCGGCCAGGAGACACCACCCAGCAACATTCCACCTGACAAGTGTTGTAAAAAAGCCATGCACACAGACTGCAATCGAATTGTAGTTGCGGCGTGTAGTGTCCAACCATACTGTCCTCAGAGTCAGGTTGAACCTGATCAGTGCGTTAACCCTTCATGTCTCAATAGTAGCGTGTCAGGGTCCGTCTGTACGACGCCCGCCGCACAGAATACGTTCAGGTACTCTGGCTGCGAACTCGATGGACAAAAAATAAATGGCTCTTGCCCAGTTAACCAGAAAAGATGCGGCTTCATCAACATTGAATACGATATCACGTACACAAATTGCAACTACGGCAACTCTTTGTGTGGCGAGCAATTCGCGGACCCATGTGAATGATTCGCAATCGTTATGTGTGTAGCTGGGGGCGCGAAAAGTCCACACTCGCCCGAATACTCAGGATGGAGATCATCTGTCGTCTCCATAGCAATGCACTTTTCATAGAATCCGATTGTCGATCAATGCCGCAAGCAAAAAAGTTGGCGTCATGGGGCCACCTTTAGACTCCCAAGTGTTTACAGATATCGTGCCAGCTATTGGAGAATACTTATGTGGTACAATGTGTCATCTGGATTGCGTGCGTGTATTGTGCTTACAGTTGTCTGCTCTCTATGGACGATTGTTTCGGGCCAGAATATGGAGAGCACCGCGCTGAATACCGCAATTGCAAGGTCCGATGCAATCGTTTCGGGACAGATTATGTATTCTATGGTGTCAGGGGCCGGTAATGGTACAAACTTCAAACGCGAGCCGTTCGAGTATGAATTGACGTTTTCCGGGCCTAGTTGGAAAAAAAGACACGTCTACGACGCTGAAAAAAGTCGCGTTGGCTACTCAGAATCTCTCAAAAAAGCAAAGATCGATCCGAAATCTTTGCCCCCGCGTTCCGGCCAAGGTGAGAAAGTAACAGTTTCGCACAAAGGGCGACAGATTGAATATCAATCTTCTCCACAGCACGGGGGTGATCTGCGGAAAGTTAGCAGCGTAAAAACCGGTGAAGTGGCTTTGTTAGACAATTATCCGCCGCCGCCACATTTCGCCAGTACGTTTTGGTTTGCTGCCGCCCAGAAGTTTGTGACCGACAACAAGGCCAACGCGAAGCAAACGGGGACTGCCACGATTGATGGCCATAATGTGGTCATTTATGAATGGACTATTTCAGCCTCCAAAGCGGGTAGTGCTTTTCGTTCTGTCAACGAATTGACACAAGATGGTGGAATTCTTCGGGTTTATATCGCCCCCGGACTTGGCCATATGATCCCGAAGATTGAACACGTTGGGGTGTCCGGTAAAGTGGGTGCGGTGTTTGAAGGGAGTGATTTCATCAAGTGCAATGGGATGTATTTCCCTCAGATGGCAAGCATTCAATACATCAAGTCTGATGGGCCGTCTTACCGAACTGAATTTCGCATTAAGCATATCGAACGGATCAATGAACCTATTCCGGAAAGTGAGTTCGTCCTTGAACTCCCGGTCGGCACACAAGTTCGTGACTCACGTGACGGTAAAAAATCGACGTTCTTTGAAGTCACTAAAGACAGCCCCATCCCGGAAGGTTTGAGTGCCGTAGTGCTTCGTGAAGGCGACCGTAACACCCCTTGGTTCCGGAGTTGGAAGGGCGCTGTTGCGATCGGGGTCGGGCTTGGGGTGATTGGGTTGCTCGTGCTATTTGTCAGCAAGCGGGTCCAGGCGCGGAGAGTGGCATCATGAATTTGGGCTTCATCGTATTTACGGCGCTCGTACTCACCCCCAACCAGTCGAGCGGGTTATCAACCGACCGGCTGGACGAGTACGTGCAGAAAGTCCAAAACCGCCGCAACGCCTGCGGGCCAACGGCGGTATGGTTCTGCTTGAACCAGTTCGGCATTCCCGCCGACCGGGATGACCTGTGCCGCGACGCCGAATTAGGACCGGCGGGCACCAGTCTCAAAAAACTGCTGGAGATGAGCGAGCAAAAGGGCCTCAAACCGAACGCCATCAACAGCGTGAACAAATACGTGCGACTTCTCCCCACCCCGTCCATTCTCGTCGTCGATGCCGCGCATTGTGTCGTGTATCTCGGCACCGTCGCGGACAGTGACGACGTTCACTACTACGAGCCAGCCACGAACCGCGTCTTGACGGCGCCGCGAGAAAAAGTCGAGCGGAACTGGACAGGCGAAGCAATCGTTTTCAGACCAACCGCCTTAACGCCTATCTCGTTCTACTCCATCGTCGCCGCGATCACAGCGATTGTCATTTCTGGCGGTGTATTCGTGCATCGCCTGTTTTGAACCCTATCCAACTACCCGTCGCCGGTTCGCCAAATCTTGAGCCTATCTTGTCTGACTTTGCCAAAGTAAGTCGCAAATTTATCCCGATTATCCTTAAGAGCGGCAAGATCGGAAGTCGAGTAATTCTACAGAACTGCGCGACTGTCGGTAATCTCGCCAAGCTTCGCTGAACTTGCTTCCGCCGGTCAATTGGGGATTGTGGCTAAGTCCGGGGGACTTGCCCACCACGAACGGAAGTCAAGCCAAAGGGGATCCTATGAAAAGCGTCAAACTTCTCTTCTCGGCTGCCGCTGTGGCAGCATTTGTTGGCACGGCCTCCGCGCAACTGCCGGGGCTTGGGGCGGCAGCGCCGGATCCCACTGCGGTCCTCAACGGGGTCGCCCCGCCACCTCCGTTGGCACCGGGCATCGCTCCGCAAGCGGCGTTGCCGGGCGGACCCACGATTTGGTCGAAACTCGGGATTTCCCAGGACCAGCGGGAATACTGTCGGCGTAAAACTTGTAGCACCCCGGCGGGGCAACTGATGAGCCGGATCGTCGCGCCGATGTCAACCCTAACAGGCGGGATCATCCCGTCGTACTGTCCTACGCTTCCCAGTATTTTGCAATTGAAAGATCCCGGCGCGATCGGTGCGGCCTCGAAAGTCAAGATGGACCGGGCCGGCGCGGAAGAGCGGGTCAAGGCGGTGAAGTACCTCGCGTCGGTCGATTGTCACTACTGGCCCGAAGCCGAAGAAACGCTGATCGCGGCCCTCCGGGCGGACCGGAACGAGTGCGTCCGGTACGAGGCCGCCGTGGCTTTCATGAACGGCTGTTGCTGCACGTGCAAAGTCGTCATGGCACTCAGCATTACCGTGAGTTGT
>JAYSXU010000844.1:0-7815 GCA_043716965.1 Fimbriiglobus sp. | reverse complement strand
AACATCGGGTACGAGTACGATATCTACCAGGACCGACGCCAGAAGGAGGAGTACCTGAAGTGGACCGATTCTTGGTTGTCGTCGCTCGCCCGCGTGCTGAAGCCGTCCGGGTCGCTGTTTGTGGCCATTGGGGATGAATATGCGGCGGAGATGAAGATACGGCTGGATTCACTCGGGCTGACGATGCGGAACTGGATCGTCTGGCACTACACGTTTGGCGTGAACTGTACGAAGAAGTTCAACCGCAGCCACGCTCACATCTTTTACTACGTGGTCGATCCGAAACAGTGTACCTTCGAGCCAGACCGTGTTCGGGTGCCATCGGCCCGACAAACAACTTATGCGGATCGGCGAGCGAACCCGGTCGGAAAATTGCCGGACGACACTTGGGTGCTTCGCCCGCAAGAAGCGGATCAGCACTTCCAACCCGATTCGGACACGTGGGCGGTGTCCCGCGTTTGTGGAACGTTCAAGGAACGCACCGGCCACCCGTGCCAGATGCCGGAAGGCGTTCTGGAACGCATCATTAAAGTCGCGTCGAACCCCGGCGACTTGGTCCTCGACCCCTTCGCGGGCAGTGGGACCACGCTGGCCGTTGCGAAACGGTTGAAGCGCCGTTATCTCGGAATGGAACTGTCCGAACCCTACGCCGATGCGGTGAAAGCCCGACTCGCCAACGTGCGTGTCGATGCTGCCCACCCCGTCAGCGTGCCACGCCGACCGGGCATCAAGCGCACCCAAGCGGCGGGTTTGAAGCCACGGTAATCAGAATTACTCACACAGAGACGAAAAGACGCAGTAAGAAGTGGCAAAAGAAATGGATTTCTTGCTCTCTCCGCGTCTCTGCGTGAGATAATTTATTTCCCCAGCAGTTCCCGCCCGAGGTCGTTGGCCCGTTGCAACGCTTCGGGCAATTTCGCGGCGTCTTTGCCACCGGCTTGGGCAATGTCTGGCTTGCCGCCGCCACTCCCGTTGACAATGGTGGCGAGTTGTTTGACGATGTCGCCTGCCTTCAACTTCTTCGCGGTCAAGTCGTTCGTGAGCGCCACAACTAGTGTCACTTTTCCATCGTCCTCCACCCAGCCGAACACGATGAACGCCGATTTCGCTTTCTGCCGCAGTCGATCAATCTGAGTGCGAACCGCGTCAAAGCCCGCCGCTGTGAGTTGACCCACGATGAGCTTGGTTCCGTTGATGTCGGGTGACGTGTCCAAGATTTTGTCCACGACGTTCGTCAAGTCGGCGGCGAGACCTTTCTTGACTTGTTGTTGCAATTTCTTGACCTCGTCTTGCAGCGCCTCAACGCGGTCGGGCAGTTCTTCGGGCTTGCACTGAAACTTCGCGGTCAGGTCATCGACGACTGTGGCAATTTGCTGAATCGTTTGCTGGGCCACGCGCCCGGTCACGGCAGTGATGCGGCGTATCCCCTTGGCAACGCCTTCTTGGGCGGTGATTTTGAAGTAGCCGATCGCCCCCGTTCGTGGCATGTGCGTACCGCCACAGAACTCGATCGAATCATCGTGGGTGGCTTCGCTTGGTGTTTCGGCACCGATCATCACGACGCGGACCGGGTCCGGGTATTTCTCGCCGAACATCGCCCGTGCGCCGGTCACATTCTTCGCTACTTCCAGCGGCAACGTGACGGCCGTCACGGGCAAATCCCGGTTGATAAGCCGGTTGACTTTCTCTTCGATGGTGCGGACTTCGTCCGGTGACAACGGCTTGTCGTGGCTAAAGTCGAACCGGGTTTTGTCCTCGTCCACCAGCGAACCCTTCTGCTCAACGTGACTGCCCAGCACCTGGCGCAATTCGAGGTTCAGCAAGTGGGTCGCGGTGTGGTTCCGCATAATGTCGATCCGCCGGAAGGTCGATTGCATCAACTGGACCGTGTCGCCGACCGCGATTTCGCCGGCAAGCATCACCCCGGCGTGCAGCACGGAATCGCCGAGCCGCACAGTGCTATCGACACGAAACTCGATCCCCGGCGTTTCGACTTTGTCAATCACGCCATCGTCGCCGACCTGCCCGCCTTGCTCCGCGTAAAAATTGGTCCGGTCCAACAGCAGAGCGACGGCATCGCCCGGTGTCAGCGAACCGCTACGAATCACGGCGTTGTCCTTCACCCACCCGAGTACCTTGGCAGTGATGACTTCAGTACCGTACTTCGGTGAATCGTCCGTCTTGGGAAGTTCGCCTTGAATCGCTGAGATGACGAGTGCTTTGCCGCCACCGTCGCTGATCCGAACGAACTCGATCCAGCGCAGTTCATAGTCGTCCATGTCCACAGACAGTTTCGCTTCGGACGCCATCTGCTGCGTGATACCTTTGTCCAGTCCGTAAGTCGTGTGCAGATGAAACGCATCTTCACCACTGATGACGCCTTTGTTCGACTTAGCGCGTTCCGCTGCTTCGGCGAAGTGTTTAATTCCCTTTTCGAGCGTCCGTAGGAAGCCTTGTTCCTCGTCGTAGATCGCACTGCGGACCTTCTCCGGGTTGCGTTTCAGTTCCGGGAAGGCGTCGCCGAAGTTTGCGACAACGGTGCTGACGAGGTTGTGCAAAAACGGTTTGTTCATGGCCAGCACTTGCCAGCCATAGCGGGACGCCCGCCGCAAAATGCTGCGCAGAACGGCGTTTCGGCCCTTGTTGCCCGGTAACGCGCCGTCGGTGATGGCGAACGTCAGCGTGCGGATGTGGTCCGCGATGACGCGGTACGCGGTGTCCGTGAGGTCGTGCAGGTCGCCGCCGTAGGGCCGGGCCTTGGTCGCCTCTTGGATCGCCACGAAGAGCGGTGTGAAGATGTCTGTGTCGTAGTTACTCGACTTGCCTTGAATCACTTTCGTGATGCGTTCAAAGCCCATCCCAGTATCGACGTGCTTCGCCGGGAGCGGGGTCAGCGATTGGTCTTCGTTGCGGTTGAATTGAATGAAGACGAGGTTCCAGATTTCGATGACCTTGTCCGTGCCGCCGTTGACGAGCGGCCCGCCGGACTTGTCCGGGGTGTGGTCGTAATGAATTTCCGTACACGGTCCGCACGGCCCGGTCGCTCCCATTTCCCAGAAGTTGTCTTTCTTGTTCCCCAGGTGAATGTGGCCGTCGAGTACGCCGACCGATTTCCACAGGTCCGCGGCTTCGTCGTCGCGCGGAATCCCGTTATCCTTGTCGCCTTCAAACACGGTCACGTGGAGCCGGGTCACGTCGAGCTTCCACACGACGGTGAGCAGTTCCCACGCCCACGCGATGGCGTCCTTTTTGAAGTAATCGCCGAAGCTCCAGTTGCCGAGCATCTCAAAAAACGTGTGGTGATAGGTGTCCTTGCCCACGTCGTCGAGGTCGTTGTGCTTGCCGCCCGCCCGGATGCACTTTTGCGTGTTGGCGACGCGGGTGAAGGCCGGTTTTTCGGTGCCGAGGAAGTAGGGTTTGAACTGGTTCATCCCGGCATTGGCGAACAGCAACGTGGGGTCGTCGTGCGGCACCACCGGCGAGGAGGCAATGTTCTTGTGCCCGTATTTTTGGCAAAAGAAGTCCACGAACTGCTTGCGAATCTCAGAAGACGACACCATAACAACCTCATAAATCCCGAAACCCAGCGACCAGACACCCAGCCGGCATTGCTGAACAAGACACGAATTCTACGGGAAAGTTCAAGAGGTTCCGACAGGGCAACCGGCTGGGATTCCCGGCATGACACGGTAGTATGGATTCATGAAGCCTATCGAACCTGAAGTTCACTCGCACCGTCGTCGTACCTTGATCCGGGGTTGCCTGTTGGCATTCCTCGGGTTGGGGTTCGCCGTGGTCATGTGGGTGGTCATGTGGATTCCGCCCTCGCAGCACAGTTTTTACCCGAAGTGTATGCTTCATTCGACGACGGGTTTGCATTGCCCTGGTTGCGGGATGACGCGCAGCCTGCATTCGTTTTTGAACGGCGATTTTGAACAAGCCATCGCGTACAACTTGTTGGCCCCGATCGTCCTTCCCATCCTGGGCATCGCACTGTTTCGGTCGCTATGGTCGTGGGCCTGGGATTCACCGATTCAAAAGTCCGTACCGACGGCCCGATGGCGTGGTTACATCCCGTGGGTATTGGGTACCATTGTCGTGCTCTTCTTGGTTCTGCGCAACATTCCCGCTTATCCGTTTACCCTGCTGGCGCCGCACGAACTTAGCCGCTGACACGTCGCACTTCGTTGAAGACTTCGCGTAGTGCCACACCCTGTTCACGGGCGATGCGCGCACAGTCGTCGTACTCTGGCGTGACCACGCTGAACCCATCCGCACGCCAGCCCTTTTTGGCGTGTACGTCGCCCCATTTCGTTGCGATCGTGACGGCTTCGCGTTGTAACTTGGAACGTTGTGCCGTGGTTTGTCGGATGCCGAAGGTTGCGGTTTCGCGGAAGAGTATTGTTTCGCACGCGGCCACTTTCGTGGCATCGCAAATCACACTCAACAAGACGCCGGGGCGGTGTTTCTTCATCTGAATCGGGATGCAAAACACATCGAGTGCGCCCGCCAGGAACAGCGCGTCGATCGTGTAACCGATGACTTCGGCGGGGACATCGTCGAGGTTGGTTTCCAGGATCGTGACCATGTCAATTTCGGTTGAAACGTCAGCCGTTGTGCCGATAAACAGCCGCAAGATGTTCGGTTGCTCGATGAAGTCTTTGGTGCCACACCCGACGCCGATTCGTTCGATCGTCATGACCGGAGCGTCAGTGAATTCAGTCACAACACTGGTCAAGATCGCGGCCCCGGTTGGTGTGGTTAGTTCGCCCCTCACGACAGATTTCGCCAGCGGAACGCCTCTCAAAAGTTCGACTGTACCCGGTGCCGGAACCGGCATGATGCCGTGGGCACACTTGACAGTGCCGCTGCCCGTCGGCACCGACGAACTGGTAAACTTTTCCACGCCCAACCAATCCAGCCCGACTGCCGTACCGATGATGTCCGCGATGCTGTCCAGCGCGCCGACTTCATGGAAATGCACCCGTTCAAGCGGCATTCCGTGGGCCACCGATTCCGCGAGTGCGACCTTCGTAAAAATTGTGAGGGCTAGCGCGCGCTGCTTTTCCGTCAACTTACCGCGTGCGATAATTGCCTCGATGTCCGGCAAGAAGCGGTAGTCTTCGGTGTCCTTGGCGATCACGTTCACTTTCGTTGCTGCCAGTCCGCACCGCTTGACCTTCTCGATTTCTAACTCAATCGGTAACCCGAGAGAATCCAGGGCGACTCGAATGACAGCGTCCGGCAAGCCACCGTCAATGAGCGCGCCGAGGACCATATCCCCGCTAATTCCGCTGAAACAATCAAAGTGTGCAACTCGCAACGGTTCCCCTCCTGAAGTTACTCAGATTCTACGATAGTCCACCAACACGCCCAGCGACGGGGTTCCGGGGTTTGGGCTATGTTGAAGGGTACAGGAATTGGTGTGCAATCTCTCGGAGCGATTTTTATGGTGGATTCGACGTTCGTCCTCGATCGTCTCGCGGCAATGGTCCAACCGGGCGGCGGTTGGGGGTATCAAGTTGGTCAACCGGCACACCTCGAACCGACGTGTTTGGCGTTGTTGGCACTGGCTTCCGATCCCGTTCGGTATGCGTCCCACATTGAAACCGCGCTGCGAGTCCTCGAATCCCACGCCCAACCGGACGGGAGCTATCGACTGTCACGCGGTCGGCCCCAAGCGGCGTGGCCCACGGCGCTCGTGTTGTTCGCCAAAGCTGGCATGAAGCAAGATGTCACGAAGTTGAAGCCGATTGCGGACCGCTTGCTGAGCCTCGAAGGTCGCGTGGTCAAGGCCGATCCCGAAGTGGCGGACATGCTGGACATTGATCTGCAATTGCTGGGGTGGCCATGGGCCGAAGAGACGTTCTCGTGGGTCGAGCCGACGGCATGGGCGTGCATCGCGTTGCGGGCGGCGGGGCAGGGCGGTCACCCGCGTGTGGGCGAAGGCTTGCGGCTCATCCTCGATCGCGCCTTCGACACCGGCGGGGTGAATTACGGCAATCGGTTCGTACTCGGCAAAGCCACCGAACCGATTCCGGGGCCGACGGCGGTGATGTTACTCGCCTTGCAAGGCGTGACCAACGAGCCACGCATGGATGCCGCGAAGGGTTACCTTCGCGTTCACGGCGAACAGACGACCGACCTCGAACACCTAGCATGGATTAAGCTGGCACTGTCGTGTTACGCGGACGATGAGACGACTCGCAACACTCTCGTGAAGTTGGATGCACAGTTGCAAGAATCCATCGCCATTGAAGTCGATGTCAGCAACGGCTTGGGTGGTGGCCCGCTGCGGTTGGCACTTGCGGCATTAGCCCTGAACACCGCGATCCGCCACCCGTTCCGATTGACGGATCACCCGATCGTCGCGGGCAGCGCTGTGATTGGTTCGACCCGCCACGCCTCGGATGCGGTGACAGTTGAAGCCGGGCCGACGCCATCATTGGGTGAACGGGTGAAGTCGAAGTTTCGCGGGTTCATGGTCAACGGCCTCGGCAAACTGAAAGCGATGCCGGCCACGTCTGCCGTGCATATTGCTCGCGCCAACGATTACGACGAACCGTTAACGGAGATTCTCGCCAAGCAGTTCGCACACTTTCGGGAACACGTCCCAATTGCCGGTAAGCGAATCGTGCTGAAGCCGAACCTCGTGGAGTATCACAAAAACAAGGTGATTAACACCGATCCCCGCTTCGTCGATGCGGTGATTCAACTGTTCAAGAACGAAGGCGCCGCCGAAATTATCGTGGCGGAAGGGCCGGGGCACTGGCGGAACGTGCAATTCCTTGTCAACGAAAGCGGGCTGGGTGACGTGTTGCGGAAGCACGACGTGCGGTTTGTGGACATCAATCACGATGAGCCGATGAAGATGCTCAACCTCGGTCGCACCACTGGGCTGGAGTATCTGTACTTGTCGAAAACCGTGCTGTCTGCGGACGTGTTCGTCTCGTTGCCAAAGTTGAAAACCCACCACTGGGCCGGTGCGACATTATCGCTGAAAAACCTGTTCGGCACACTCCCCGGCATTTGCTACGGGTGGCCGAAGAACGAACTGCA
Source organism: Fimbriiglobus sp. (assembly GCA_043716965.1). GTDB lineage: Bacteria > Planctomycetota > Planctomycetia > Gemmatales > Gemmataceae > Fimbriiglobus. The sequence continues at coordinate 756 of JAYSXU010000844.1, read as the reverse complement.
CTGGCGGGGCATTCCGAACAGCATTGTCGATATTGCCTGCACGCACACGCCGCACCTCGCCATCGTCGATGGCATCGTCGGCATGGAGGGGGACGGCCCGCTCAACGGGGTGGCCAAACACGTTGGGGCACTTGTCATGGGCATCGATTTGGTTGCGGTGGATGCGACGTGTTGCCGCCTGATGAAGCTGCCAACCGAACGAATTCCCACGCTCGTGTTGGCTGCTCAGAAACGACTGGGTCACATGCGTGAAGAGTTGATTCCGCAGATTGGTGAACCGATTGAGGCACTTGCCACGCAATTTGAACTGCCACCGAAGATTGAGCTACAGCTCATGCCACTGACCGCGAAAGCGTGACTGCCCCGAGGATAGCGACGCAACGTCGCTATCCTCGGGTGTCTGGCGAATACGCCGTGATTTATCCTGGGGCCACCTGTTGCGTCTTCGCTGGTGTTGCTCCGGGTGTCTTGAACAATTTCCAGCAGACCAGACCGAGCGCCAATGTGATGGATGCAGTAATCAAGATCACGAACAGGATCATTTTCGAGTTGGCATTGGAGCGATGACCTTGCTTCGCACCCGATTGAAACGGGTGTTCGGGCCGCTGATACTCGTGATGAGGATCAGCGGGCGTTGAATCGTAGGCCGAGATGTTGTTCGTGTTGACATCGGCTTGTGTGCCCGGCGCGAACGGGTTGGGCGGGAACGGAATGTCGGACCGTTTTGGTGCCAGGGATCGTGACGACGGCGGGCTA
>JAYSXU010000843.1:0-7823 GCA_043716965.1 Fimbriiglobus sp. | reverse complement strand
GCTACAGCTATTACAACCGCGGGCAGTGGAACGAAGCCGAACAGCAGTTGCGAAAAGCAGTCACACTCGACAAGTCCAACAAGCGAGCCTGGGTGAACCTGGGGCTGACACTGGCACAACAAGGACGTTACGACGAGAGCCTCCAAGCATCTCAGAATGCGGTTGGTCCAGCCGAAGCCTTTGCGAATCTTGGCTTCGTGCTGACATCCCAGCAGAAGATCGAAGAAGCCAAAGTGGCTTACCGCAAGGCACTTGAGTATGAGCCGACGTTGAAGAAAGCCCAATTGCCGTTGGCAAAATTGGAAGGCCGCTTGCCCGAACCCGGCCCGGTGATTGATTCGCAAATCCGGCAGGCGGGCCAGTGACATCACGGTGTCACGTCGGTACGCCCGAGCTTCGCTTCTTGAATCGCCACATGCCGCACGATCGCGGTGAGTTGCCGTTGAATACGCAAATTTGCCGCGTAAAGCAGGAACGAAACCCACAAGAACGTCAGTACGAACACGTACAGCACAACATCGGCGGCGCGACCGATTCCGAGCAAGTACGCCACTTCTTGCACGAGCAACGGCTGCGCAATCGCCACGGCGGCCACGACCCAAACTGTCGCACGCACGAACCGAATGAGCCGGTTGCCACGTTGGAACAAACCGACAACGTCACGCACCAACAGACTGCCCAGCACGACGATGGCGAGAATTTGAAACAGGCTCATCGAATCGACCTCCCCAATAGAAACTGCCACACGATTCGTGCCGCTGCCCACGAACTTTGCCCTTTGGCGATGCTCTTGGCGGTGTAACGGATCGTGACCGGCACCTCGACGTACCGCAAATTGTGCTGGCAGATTTCGTCGAGAATTTCGGATGCGTGTGCCATGCGATCTTGAGTAATGCGAATCGTGCTAGCGGCTTTACGAGAGAAACAGCGAAAGCCGTTGTGTGTATCGGTGACGGCAATGCGCGACACCAGCCGCGTGAACACGATTCCCAGTTTCAACACGACAAGGCGGGTGAACGGGATGCCAACGGTGTGACCCTTGAAGCGGGAACCCAATGCCACATCGACTTCCCCATATAGCACCGGCGCGAGCATCGCGGGGATGTCGGCGCGGTCGTGTTGGTTGTCCGCATCGAAGGTCACGATCGCCGTGGCACCATTTTTTAAGGCGAAATCAATGCCTGTTTGTAGCGCCGCACCTTGGCCACGGTTCACCAAGTGCTGAAGCAGCCAGACCGGGAACGCGGCAGCATGTGTACTGGTGTCGTCATCGGAGCCGTCGTCCACGACGACAATGTTCGGCACGAACCCGACCAACCCGTGCAGTGTCTCCGCCAACGATGGCCCTTCGTTGTAAGCCGCGATGACGACCCAAACACCTACCGGAATCGTGGTCATGGCGTAGTCCCATCGGGAAGTGGAAACAGCCGACGAATCCAGGCGTCGAGCGGTAGGAACAGTTCGTGAACACGGGTCACGTCCTCGACCCGCCCGTTGGTCAAAGCCGCAACAATTACGGCTTTGACTGACTCTTGCGTTCGGTCACAAAATGTCAGCGCTGGCAATTGGCGGTACGGCTCAAACCCCGGATCGTACCCCAACACGACTGGCAGTCCGCACATCAACGCTTCTTGCACCACAAGCGGAAAGCCTTCGCGTACACCAGTCGGCAGCACGAGTACATCGGCGGCGTGATAAAGTTCGACGAGGTCTGCTTGCGGGCGTGGTGGCAGGAATTCCACATCGGACAGCGGTTGCGGGCCAAGCTTGCTCACATCACCCGGACCACAAAAGACTAGGTCGTAATGCCAATCACCACAACCTAACAAAAGGGAAGCGCCTTTCGTCGGAAGCAGTCGCCCCACGAACAACACCTTCTTCCGCGATACGTCCCAACCCAATCGGTGTCGCGCTGCTTCTCGTTCGGCCTGGGTCGGCGGTTGAAATAGCATGTGATCGACGGGGTTCGCCAAGAACTCCGTGTCGCGCCGGCGACCGAGGCGATCGAGTTGTTGCTGAATACGGCTGTTGTACGTCACGACTCGCGTGGCACACAAGCAGCTCAATCGACCAACGGTTTCCACGCCAAGTCGTGCCAGAAACGTCACCAGCTTCGAGCCAAATTGTTGAATGCCGCCGTGGTCCGTCAGCAGGCAATCTTTGTTCTGGAGTTTCGCCAACCAGACTGCAATCGCAGTGTTCTGGAACAAAAAGCCATGCGCATGAACGATGTCATGTTCCGCAATCAAGTGCCAAAGTGTCGTAACGATCGTCGGCGAAAACAGCGGATAGGGCACACCGAATCGGCGTTCCAGCCAGTGCCATGCGGGGATGCGGATCATTTGGACTTGTGCCGAGTAACGCGGTTCGCGGCCATCACCACGGCCATCACTGGTCAGCAACGTGACCTGATGACCGGCTTGCACCAGTCCGCGAATTTCTAAATCCAACAGGTTCTCGACCCCACCGACATGCGGCAACGCGAGGTGCGACACGATCAAGACACGCAGTCGAGTCATGGCGTTCCCGTATCTTTGCGAAGAATCACGCACGCCTGAATGAACGGTCGCCACAGCCACGGCAGCCACTGCTGTGCGGACAAGCCCGCTTCGGTTTTGCGGACCACTTGAGCGCGACGGCGAAACAGCATCCGCCACAACATGCCGGGATCGGTGGCAAACCGTCGGAAAATGTATGTTGAAAGATTGCCGCAACGAACCCGTTCGGCTTTCACGATTGTGGTGCCAGGGAACAACGAGGCGAGTTCAGCGGGGGGAGGGCGGTACATTGTGTCGATCGGGTCTGGGTGATACGGGAACACGTTCGGGCACGACACCAAAATCAAGCCGCCCGGTCCGACAGCTTTCACCAGTACCGCCGCGATTTCTTCCCGATTGGTGACGTGCTCCAACAGGTTGGCGCAGAAGACGGACCGGAACCGCATCGCGGCGATTTTCGCCAAGAAAACTGGGTCGAGAAGGTCACCGACTAGATCAACACCGGGAAGCGATTGCAGATCGCTATGCACGACTGACAACCCCTTGTCACGCGCCGGGGCAAACAGATAGCGGTCGATCCACGGTTGTTCACGCTTGCGGAATTCTTCGGTGTGGCTACCGATGTTCAGCATCGGATACAACTGCGTATCCGCCAGCATCCGCATCTCGGTGGCAAACCATTTTGCTTCGCGCCAAAGCATTAGTTAGCCCCCTTCGCAGCGATCGGCTTGCGGGCATAAACCGTTCCCATCGGTGGGCGACCGGCGGAGTAACTTTCCCAGTAGCAGAATGGCAACGCCGCCATCATCGCAGCGCCGCCGAGGAAGCGCGGCAGAAACGCCCGCCACCCTGGGCGACCGTAAGCGTGGGTCAAGGTGCCGTTGGTCACCAGCGAACTTGCAAACGCGCCAGCGGAATTGAACACGGCATCCGGAACGATTTTTGCATCGACAAATCCGGCTGCTCGAAATGCGTCGAGTGCGCCGCGTTGCGTTGGCAACGACAAGTGGCGTGGGGCTTCGGTCACGTTGATCCAGCGCTTGCCGAAGATGGACGCCTGCACGCTGTCCGCAAAGGGGATCGCAATCGCCACCCAGCCACCGGGGCGTAATAACTTCGCGCAGTCCTGTAAGAACCCCGCCACGTCGTTGATGTGTTCCATCAAGTAATACGCACTAACAACATCGAACGACTCGGCGGGGAAATGCACATCGGCTTCGGAAACATCGGCACAGACTGCGGGGATTTTCAGGTCGTTTTGAAGGTAGCGTACCACGTCTTGTTGTAGATCGAGGGCATGAACTTCAAACCCGAGTTTGCGAAGTTCGACCAATCGCAATCCCCGCCCCGCCCCGATGTCCAGCAACCGTCGGCCATTCTTCGCACCGCCCACCATCTTGGCGCACTGGTTGGCCTGCATCCGATATTGCGGGCCGAAAAAGAAGCGGTGTTCGAGCGACGCCAGAATCGCCGCGAGCAGACTTTTCTTGCCCATCTCGGGGGTGAAGCTGTAAACAGGCGGGTAAAAACTGGCGAGTTCTTCGACCTTCGGTTGCGGGACTAACAATGCGGACAGGCACTTTGCACACTGCCACCAGGATCGTTCGCCGGGCACGTATTCGAGGCGGTCCCGCACACGGGTGTAGAGTTCTTTCAACTGCGAACCGCCACAGTACAGGCAACGCAGTGTCGCCGCCGGTTCGTCAGTCGCGGTTGTTTCGTCGGCGAACGCCGTCGCATGGGACATGGTGCGGGTACTCTAGCGGGCCGTGGGAGTGTCAATGTTTTCGGGTAAGTAACGCAGCCGTTTTTGGAACAAACTTAGCCGCGCTTCGTAGCGTTGCGCAAGGTACTCTGCCCCGATGGCACGGGCCTTGGTGACTGCCGTTCGTTCGGCAAGTACGGCTTGGTCAAATTGCCCTGAGGTGGCCAGCGAAATGGCGAGGGTGTCGTAGGCACCGGCTTTTTCACCAGACAAACGCACGGCAGCCTGGGCGAAGAACAGGGTCATTTTTCGTAACGTTGGTGACGGGTCGCGTTGCAGTGCGGCGTATCGGATCGAACGATCGAGTTGCGTGGCTTGAGTCGGGTCAATCGCTAATGCCGCGTTGAATTCTACATCGGCTTCGGCGTCTCGTTTCAGTTGCTGATAGGCAATCCCCAACCAGATGCGATACACCGTCAGGTTCGGTTCCGCGTTGCGGCCTTCCACAAGGTACAGTACCGCTTCCTGTGGTTTCCCGAGCACCAAGTAGGCCGTGCCGATGTCAAGCGGGAGTTTGGCGATCTTCGACCCTTGCTGATACGCCTTCAACAAGATTGGCAGTGCTTCGGCAGGACGATCGGTCTCCAGCAAACTCCAGCCGTGCATCGCGGTATAGAGTGGGTCATCGGTCACCAGTTCGGCAGCAAGTTTTGCTTCGACCGCAGCCGCGTCCGTTTGTCCTGTGCCATGAAGGGCGACCGCCAACGAATAGTGCCCACGCGGGTTGTTCGGACGTTTTTGCACAATGTCCGAATACATCCGGATCGTGGTCGCGTAATCTTCGTTCCGAAGCAGGGTCCGGATGCCGAGTAAGATTGCCACAACCAAAGTGGTCGCCACCACGCCTCGTGTGGCCCAGCGTCCGATTTTGTGATTCGTGTGCCGCAGTCGTACTAAACCCGCATCAATCAGCACGGCGATGAAGACAATCATCGCCGCCAACGGCAGGTACATGCGGTGCTCAAACGCGACATCTTGAACGGGAATAATGGTCGAAGTCGGTGCCAGAATTAGGGCGAACACCGCGAGAAGAAATCCCCACCAGGTTCGGTACAGCACGCCACAAATCATCACAAGAACTAGTCCCGCGATTGCACCCACTGACAGCCAGGAGTCACTGATGTTTTTCACCGGACGCCAATCGAGATAATCCAGACACAGCGCATCCGGCCAGACACTGAGTTGCAGGTAGTACAAGATGACCTGGGTTTGCGTCAGGGCATATGTCTTCGGCGTGAACAGCCCGACGCCCAGCCCGACGGAGCCTTTTTCCTCCGTCAACGTGCCGCGAAACAGCGTCCACGCCACGATCATTGCCACGGGAACGCAGACCATTGAGTAGAACTTCCAGTGGCGTAACAGCCCGCGCCAAGAGTTCGAGATAAACGCGACATCGTATAGTGCAATCACAAACGGGATGACCGCAATCACTTCCTTACAACCTGCTCCGAGTAAACACGAGAACGCCGCCACCAAGTACCACTGATTCGCATGGCGTTCCGATTGGGTACCGATCACGAAGCAGTTCATAGTCAGTAGGAAGAATAGCCCCATCATGGATTCACAACGCTGAATCACGTAGGTCACGGATTGCGTGTTCAACGGGTGAATCAGCCAGATCAACGCCACCAGAATGGCGATCACCTCCGCCCGATCCGTGAACCGGCCGGCCCACTTCGGTAGCAGCAACGTGCGGCGGACCAGATCATACAGGACATAGGCGGCGAGGATGTGGACGACGAGATTGACCACGTGATAGCCACGCGGCTTCAACTGGTCCGCCCAGTAGTTCATTGCAAGACTGAGCGACACGACCGGGCGACCACGCACCATCTCGTTGGCGAACGGTTTTGCAATGTCGGGCAACTTGATGTAGACCACGTCATCAAACACGAACGCGCCGCGCAACGAGTTGTAATACCCGAACACACCGGCGAGCGCAAGCAGCAACAACGCCAAGCGGTGAACGCGCTGACCGATCGGTTCTGGGGTATTCACGGTGTCGTTCATCGGGTGGTGTTCAACAACGGGTGAATCCGAACCGCGATCAATTGGCGATTCAGGGGTTGCGGTTTATCGGGCGACCCGGTTTCGTCGAGGACGATTTTCCAGCCGGGCGATTTCGTTAGCTCTTGACAGAGGTCCGGTGCGAAGTCGGCTTCGACGATCACAAGGTTGACCTGGTACTTCTCCAGAACATCCCACCACCCCGGCGACCCACTGCCGACGATCCCGAGTTCCTGCCAGAAGTCGGGGTGAAACAGGTGAATGTGGGTGTAGGTGACCGGGATGTCCGGGGCCAACGCCCACATCAAATAATCGCCCTGCATCGGCGTAGCGAGAATCGAGCCGGTGAATCGGCGATCGGGATAATTCTTTTGCATGATCGTGGCGAGTTCAGGAAGCCAAGCCGCGTCCGGTTCTTCGGGGTGCTTCAACTGCCGGGCTAACCGCCACGGTGTGCCGGGCGAAACGGCATCTTCGACAGCACTCGGTTTGCCGTCAATCACCCAACCGGCAGGCGTGGACCACATGAACGCCGCCAACGCGATCACCACCGCTAACATCGTCTTCCGCAAACTTGGGATGCCGGGGGGCAAGAGTGTGTACGGTTCAAACCGGCTCGCCAGATCAACCCAATGCGGGATTAGAACCCACGGCACCAACATCGCCCACCAGATCACCATGCGGGTTTGCAATCCGGCCCCGATGCCGAACAAAATCAAAATGAGAACGTGTGCCGGGGGCACCGATCGGCGTGATGTGGTTACAGTTGCTGCGATCACGATGAGCGAGAGCAGCAGTATCCAGTGCCAACCTGGCGCCCACTCGAACGTGAGTGATTTCCATTCACCCACAGCGGTCAGCAAACTCGGGTGATTCCCAAGTGCGAGCGTGCGCTGGTAGTAAGAAAGACCATACGGATTCAGCGTCCCAGCAGCGGTCAGGCTCAATGCGATTACCAAGGCCAATCGTTGAACTTGGTAATCACGCCACGGTTTTCCCGTTAATGTGGCGAGTTCATAAATCCGCCCGACCAACAACAGCACAAGTAGGATGAAGCCAATCAGGTAGCTGCCGTGCGTGTTCGCCCAAACCGCGAACATCACCGGCAACCCGACGAGCGCGCGCCGCGACACCACGTCCCGACTGATCGCCAGTAGCAAGAGCGCGCAGAAAACTTGCCCGAAGATTTGCGGTCGCAGCACCGCCAAGTTCGACAAGTCGAGCAATAAGACCGCAACTAACCCCAACAATGCCACTGGCCACGATCGACCGAACCGCAAGAACGCCGCGATCAAAATTGTGAACCGCAACGCCGTGAAGATACCGTGCAGCACCCGCAGCATCTCGACGCCACCGGCCATCCGCGAAACGTCATCCCCACCGGCGAGCCGTTCCCCAGCGACATAAACGTAGTAGAGGCCGAGTTGGCTGATGGTGTAGAACTGCGTGAACGGTTGCCGACCGTCCCACCACGGGCTAAACGGCTCGCCGTCCGGGATACGGTGGTTTTCGTGCATCCATTGCCCGTACCGCATGTGGCCCCAAATGTCGGT
>JAYSXU010000842.1:0-2650 GCA_043716965.1 Fimbriiglobus sp. | reverse complement strand
GCCTAACGTCAATCTCATCCCAATTCGTCAAGTCGATTGCCGACGGCATCACGCGGGCAAACTTGGTGCGAACGCCGGGCTTCTCGCCTTTGCCGCCGCGACCTTGTTGCTTGATCCCCTTCGGCCCGAACTCTTGCACTTTGCCGGTTTCCGTCTCGACCATCACGCGGTTCGCTTCGTACACACGGCCTTCCGTCACAAGATTACCACCGATGCACTGATCGTTGTCGTCCAACTTAATGCCGATCACACCTTTGCCGACCCCGGATAAGATACTCACTTCATCAACAGCAAAGTGGATGATGTGCCCATTGCGTGACGCCAACATCACACCGGATTCGTCCCGGATTAACTTGAGCATGACGACTTTATCAATCCCCTCCAACTTCGCATACCGCCGCCCGGACTTGGTCGATTCCACGCGGTACGACGACAACGGCAGTCGCAACGTATACCCCGCACTGGTCACAATCATCAAGTACGGCCCGCCGGGAACATCGCTTGTCGATTCCAGATCGGCGGGCGTGAACCGCGCGTCGGTCGTCAACGCGGCGATCACTTTTACCTGATCGGCCATCTTAAAAAACTTCGTGATCGGCTCGCCGTACCCGGAACTGGCCGGGACTTCGTTCACCCGCATCGTGTACGCGGCCCCGTCGTCGGTGAAGAAAATTACGTTGTCCAGGGTGCTGGCCGGGACGACCGCGACGACTTCATCCCCTTCCCGGACCCGCGTGCTTTCAAGTGCGGCCAAGCGGCCCACCCGCTTCATCCAGCCGTCCCGCGTCAGCACGACGTTGGTATTTTCCCGCACGATGTAGGCGTCTTCGTTGAACTCCAGCACGTCCTCGTCGGACGCCATTCGCGTCTTGCGGCGGACGACGAAGTCTTGCTCGCCCAGCTTTTCCAACTCGCTTTTGATGACGCCCCAGAGCTTCTTTTCGGACGCCAACAGCGCCACCAGTTTCTCCGCCTCTTTCCTCTTCTCCTTCAGTTCGTCAACAATCTTCTGGATCTCCAGCTGCGCGATTTTGTACAACTGCGAATCGAGAATCGCGGTCACTTGGTCGTCGTCCAACGCGAACTCGGCCTTCAATTTCTCGGCGGCGTCCGGCTTGCCGGTACTGTTGCGGATGATCTTGATCGCCTTGTCGAGGGCGTTGAAGATGATCGCAAACCCTTCGAGGATGTGAATCCGTCGCCGCAAGACCCGCAGTTGGTGTTCAAACCGCCGCCGCACGGTGATGAGGCGGAAGTCGAGGAAGTAGCGCAGCACTTCTTTCAGGCTCAGGCCGTCGCGCGGGACCATCGTGGACCCGTCCACCGACGGCACGATTGCGGTCACGTTGTAGGAGAAACTCTTCTGTAACTCGGTGTGCTTATACAGGTACGCCATCACCAAGTTCGGGTCGGTGCCGGGCTTCAGTTCGAGGACGATCCGCATCCCCTCTTTGTCGTTCGTCTCGTTGGCGATGCCGATGAGTTGCGGTAGTTTCTTGTCTTCAATCAGCCCACCGATCATCTCTTCGAGTGCGCCCTTGTCCACGCCATAAGGAATCGACGTGACGACGATTTGCTCGCGTCCCTTGGCGAACTCTTCGAGCTTCCACTCGCCTTGGATTTTGATCCCGCCAGTACCTTCTTCGTAGATTCTGCGCAGCGTCGCCGCGTCCGTCACGATCTTGCCGCCGAGGGGGAAGTCGGGGCCTTTCACCTTCGTCAACAGTTGGGCAACGGTCGCATCCGGGTTGTCGATCAAGAATATGGAGGCACGAAGAACTTCGCCGAGGTTGTGCGGCGGGATGTTGGTCGCCAGCCCGACGGCGATGCCGGACGAACCGTTGACGAGGAGGTTCGGAAACTGGGCGGGCAGAACAGTCGGTTCGCGTTTGGTGCCCGAGTAGTTGGCGATCAAATCGACCGTGTCTTGGTCCAACTCGCCGAGCAAGAACTCGGCGGCGCGGGTGAGCTTCGCTTCCGTGTATCGGTAGGCGGCGGGCGGGTCGCCATCGACACTGCCGAAGTTGCCTTCACCGTGAATGAGCGGCAGGCGCAGCACCCACTCCTGGGCCATCCGCACCAGGGCTTCGTAGAGCGCGTTGTCGCCGTGCGGGTGGTAGTTCCCCATCACGTCGCCGACGATCTTGGCGCACTTCGACGCCTTGCGATCGAAGGTCAAGTTCGAGTCGTGGTACATCGAAAACAGGATGCGGCGGTGGACCGGCTTCAGCCCGTCGCGCACGTCCGGGAGGGCGCGGCCCTTGACGACCGAGACCATGTACCGAAGGAATCGACTGCGGGCTTCCTCGGCGATCGAGACGGTTTGGATGTTTTCCGCCATCGCGGGTGCCTCTTCTCACTGACTCTGAACACGTGTTCACAACACCATATCAACCGGACCCACTTCAGCTAGGTCGGTTACCAACGCTGGAAATCGAGAACACCCTCGCAATATGCAAGGGTGTGGTCCAGACCGATGATCGTAGTTCCACCAAAAAGAGTATATGCACCACCCCACGAGTTACTTGTCAACCGGGTCTCGACCGACCGTTCGCATGACCGCCGGTGCGGTGCGAATTGTTGGTGCGGGGTACGCTTTTCCGATGCCGTCGAGTTGGGTGGAGTAGTCCGCCGGCACGTTTTCAAAGCC
>JAYSXU010000841.1:0-7838 GCA_043716965.1 Fimbriiglobus sp. | reverse complement strand
CTGGGCTTTCTTTGGTTCTTGCACCTGTCCACTCACATCCCCATAATCCACAACAGTCATGTCCCATTCCCCCGGAGCCTCTCCCATGCGTTGGTTGTTACTTGTCATCCCGGTGTTGGCGATCTCACTGGCTTCAATTGCGAAAGACCCGCCGCCCGCACCGGCATCGATCACCTGGAAGAAGATCGTTCTCGATACCAAGTTCCGTTCCGAAGGCGTAGCCGTCGCGGACGTGAACGGTGACGGAAAAAAAGACGTGTTGAACGGTGAGTATTGGTACGAAGCCCCGAACTGGACGCCGCACGAAATGCAGCCGCCGATGGACCACAAGGACGGGCTAAATAATTACAGCCGCGTGTTCGCGTGTTGGGCGGAAGACCTCAACGGGGACAAGTTGCCGGACTTGATCGTCATCGACTTCCCCGGCGTGCCGTGCTACTGGATGGAGAACCCTGGAAGCAAAGGCGGGCACTGGAAGAAGCACACGATTTGGCACTCTGCCTGCAATGAAACGCCGATCTACGCGGACCTGCTGGGTGATGGCAAAAAGGTGCTGCTGATGGGCTTCCAACCCAAGGACAAAAAGACCGACGGCAACGACGGCCAGATGGCCTACTTCACCCCGAACCCACAAGACCCGAACGCGCTGTGGATCATGCACCCGATTAGCGACGCCCCGGAACCGGGCAAAGGCGCCCCCGGCACGCAGCGGTTCAGCCACGGTCTGGGCGTCGGCGACATCAACGGCGACGGCAAGAACGACGTGATTTGCACCGGCGGGTGGTGGGAACAGCCGTCCACGGTCGATGGCAAAACACCGTGGAAATTCCACGCCGCCAACCTCGGTGAAGCCTGTGCGGACATGTTCGCCTTCGACGTGGACGGGGATGGTAAGAACGACGTGATTAGCACCTCCGCCCACAAGTTTGGCATCTGGTGGCACAAACAACGGCCTGACGCCAAGTCCGGTGCCAGTGCCTTCACGAAGGTCGATCTGTTCCCGATGATGAGTTCGGAAACCCACGCGGCGCACTTTGTGGACATCGACGGCGACGGCCAGAAAGACCTCGTCACCGGCAAACGCTGGTGGTCGCACGGCCGCAGCGAACCGGGGCACGTTTGGGACGCCCGGATTTATTGGTTCAAAGCGGTGAAGGAAAAAGACGGCATCACGAGCTTCACGCCGTACATCATCGACGACGACTCCGGCGTCGGCACGCAGTTTGAAGTGACCGACATCAACGGCGACGGGTTGCTCGACGTGATCTCGTCGAACAAAAAAGGCGTCCGGGTGATTCTGCAACAACGCAAGTAACCAAGAACATTCACCACGAATAACACGAATCGAACGAATCAGAAGAGAATTCACCACGGAACATACGGAAATCACGAAAGAAATCAAAAATGAATGAGTGTTAGAAACTTAATGGTGAACCGTTCTGGTTCTAACACTTCTGGTTTTCTTTTCCGTGGTTTCCGTGTGTTCCGTGGTGAAAATGTTTTGATTTTATTCGTTCGATCCGTGTAATTCGTGGTGAACTGGTCCGGCAGGAGTGGACGATGGATGAGTTCGTGTGCGTGACGTTGACCAGCAACCCGAATGAATCCCAGGCGGACTTCAAAACGCGCCTCTACGCATTTTGGACGCACATGCTCCGCAACAAGCCGGACGACTACGAGTTGGTCTATGCCGAAGCCACGGCATTCGAGACAGTCGATGACCACGTCACGCGACAATACATGGTGCAAACTGAGGGTGTCGCCGTACTGACGGCTGAGTTGCACGCCCACAACATCGCGTTCCAGCCTGTCGATTTTGATGAATGTTACAGTAAGTACGAAGCGACCTCCCCCGACTGGTTCCAACTCGAACACTGACTTACGCTTTCGCCGAAGTGATCTTGCTTCCACGTGAACAGGTGGCTACTATTCGCCCCGTTCCGAACCCGTTCACGTTTTGGGAGACAGATTATGGCCGTTTCGACAACCCCTGCGGGCTATCACACCCTCACCACGTATTTGTCAGTCCGCAATGGCGTCAAAGCCATCGAGTTCTACAAGACCGTCTTCGGAGCGGTTGAGGAGATGCGCATGGCGATGCCCAATGGCGCACTGGCCCACGCCGAGTTGAAGATCGGTGATTCCCACATCATGTTGGCCGACGAAAATCTGGAATGGGGTAACAAGGGACCAGAAACACTGGGTGGTACACCCGTCGGGTTGGCCATCTACGTCCCCGACTGTGATGCGGTGTTCGCGCAAGCTGTCGCCGCCGGTGCCACGGTGAAGAAACCAGTCGAAGACCAATTCTACGGCGACCGCTCCGGTACGATTACCGATCCCTTCGGTCACATGTGGACAATCTCAACCCACATCGAAGACGTGTCGCACCAAGAGATGGAAAGTCGCTTCCAGGCGATGATGAAGCAAATGGCAGGATGATGAACGTCCCGCTATTCCCGCAACCTTAACGGCGTCCGGGGTGGACGTTTCGGCCCGTTCGGATATTATTCAATTCTCATGACTGTTTCGGGCAAATCCTGAATCCGGACGGCACCCCGAGCGATCTATAGTATTACTGTGTGGCGCAGTGTGGCGTCACGGTGTTGGAAGTGCCGAGGCCGAGGCGGTCTCGGCTATTTGTTTTACTCCTCTTTGCAAGGAGCCGATCCTGCGGGGTCGGCGGATGACGATGCTCGATAAAATTCGCAACATCGGGATCATGGCCCACGTCGATGCGGGCAAAACGACCACAACGGAGCGTATCCTCTATTACAGCGGCACGAAGCACAAATTGGGCGACGTGGACGACGGCGATACCACCACGGACTATGACCCCCTGGAAAAGCAAAAGGGCATCACGATCAACAGTGCCGCCGTGTCGATCGACTGGGGCGAAAACACGATCAACATCATCGACACCCCCGGCCACGTGGACTTCACCGCCGAAGTGGAGCGGAGCTTGCGCGTCCTGGACGGCGCCATCGGCGTGTTCTGTGCCGTCGGTGGCGTGGAAGTGCAATCCGAAACGGTGTGGCGTCAGGCGAACAAGTACAAGGTGCCGCGGCTGGCTTACGTGAACAAGCTGGACCGTATGGGCGCGGACTTCTGGTCGTGCGTCAAGCAGATCAAGGACAAGCTGCACGCGGTCCCTGCCGTTGTCACGTTACCGGCTGGTCAGGACTCCGCGTTTGAAGGGTTGATCGACCTCGTGAAGATGAAGTTCATCACCCGAGATGCGACCGACGTTTCCATGCGGCGATTCTTCGAGAACGAAGTCCCGGAGAAATACCTCGCGGACGCCAAGATGCACCGCGCCGAGTTACTCGACACGATTTCGGCGGCGTCCGATGAAATCACGGAGATGATTCTGGACGGTAAAGAAGTCCCGACCGAATTGATCGAGAAAGCGCTCCGCAAGGGGACGCTAGACGGGCTGTTCACGCCGATCCATTGCGGTAGTTCCAAGATGTACCAGGGCGTGCAGCAACTGCTCGACTTGGTCGTCGATTGCTTGCCAAGCCCGCTTGATCGACCGCCAATCGTGGGAATGCACCCCAAGACCAAGGAGTCGATCACCCGCAAGCCGGACGAGAGCGAACCGCTGTCGGCGTTGGCGTTCAAGACGGTGGCCGACCCGAACGGGGACTTGGTTTACATCCGCGTGTACTCGGGCAAGCTCGAACCCGGCGTGGAGTACGTCAACACCACGAACAACAAACGCGAGCGCATCGCGCGGTTCTACCGCATGATGGGCGACAAGCGGATTACGCTGGAAAAAGCGGGTCCGGGGGACATCATTGCGGGCGTGGGCCTGAAGGACACCTTCACAGGTGCCACCCTTTCGGACACGACCAGCCCGATCACGCTGGAAGCCATTAACTTCCCGAAACCCGTGATCGCGTCCGCCTTGACGTTTGCGAAAACGCTCGACAGCGGCAAGGTCGGCGAAGCCCTGAACCGCCTGACCCGCGACGACCCGACGTTACGGCAGCACACCGACGAAGAAACCAAGGAAACCATTCTTTCGGGGATGGGTGAACTGCACTTGGAAATCTCGATGGAGAAGCTTCGCCGGGCGCTCAGCCTGCAACAAGGCGACGCGCAGATTGCCATCGGCAAGCCCCGCGTGGCGTACCGACAAACCATCGCCCGCTCCAAGGACTTGGAATACAAGTTCCAAAAGCAAACGGGTGGTCGCGGTAAGTTCGCGGTGATCCACGTGAAGTACCGCCCGCTGATGCCCGAAGACGTGGAAGAGAAGATCAAGGAGATCGAGGCGTTGAAAGACCCCAAGATCAAACCGGACCCGAACAACGTCTACTTCGTGAACGCCGTGTCCCAAGGGACGATCTCGAAGGAGTACATCCCGAGTGTCGAAGAAGGCCTCCGCGAGGAAGCCAAGAAGGGGTACAAGTACCCGTTCCCGTTCGTTGACATCGAGTTTGAACTGCACTTCGGGAAGATGCACGACGTGGACTCGTCGCAAGATGCGTTCTACTTGTGTGCCCGCGAAGCGTTCCGCGAAGCGCAGGAAAAGTGCGGGATCACGCTGTTGGAACCGATCATGAAAGTGGTCGCCGTGTGTCCGAAGCAGTACCAAGGCCCGATCACCGGGGACATCAACCGGCGTCGCGGTGTGATCGACGAGACGAGCGAAGACAAGGGCGTCGCCCAGGTGATGGCCAAGATTCCGCTCTCGGAACTCTTCGGCTACACCAGTGACTTGCGAAGTGCGACCGCCGGCACCGCCAGCTTCAGCATGGAGTTCAGCCACTACGCCCCCGTCCGCGAAGAACTCGCCGACCTGCCGAAGAAGGACGCCAAGAAGTAAAGAAGCGAGTCGTCAATCAGCGACACACCCGAACCCGGTCACGACGTGACCGGGTTCGTTTTTTAAGCGTGGCAAGTCGAAAAGGGCGGGGTAAAGTTTTTGCAGAGTTCGGTAGGATAATATTTGAAATGACCGAAATGACCGACAAAGTGTTTCGCGTTCTAATCTGTTGCCTGTTCTCTATCACAGTGGCTGTTGTACCATGTTTCATTGCGTCACCGTGCGTCTCCCTGATCATCGCCATTGTCGGAATGGTGACAGTCGGTAGCGGTTCCGATGAACATGCCATCGGGTATACTTTACTCATCAGTTACTGAGAGGGATTGGCATGACACTACCTGAAAGTCTCGAAGATCGTGTCGAGTTGCTGGGCCGGCTATCGGATAGCCTGCTCGATACCTCGGGCTTGCCACCAATGCCCAATTGGCACGCACCTGAAGTGGCACGACGGATAGAACTTGCCAACGCGCAACCTGGTTCGGCAATTCCGCTTCAGCAACTCCGACAAGAATTGCTTGGGGACACCCAGTGAGCGTTCCCGTCACTGTCCGACCTGAGGCGCGGCAGGACATCCTTTCAGGGCAGTCGTTCTTCAATCAACGTCGTCCCGGTTCGGGGAAGGTCGTTTGCCGTTGAAGTACTCACAGTGCTTGACCATATTGGGGACATGCCCGAGTTGTATGGAGAAATCACACCTGGGGTTGGGGCGGCAGGCGTCCGGCGATTTGGCTACGTGGTGTACTACCGGGTTGTTTCAAACGAAGTCGAGGTGATCGCTGTCCTACACGGCGGCCGTGACCCAAACGTTTGGCAAAACAGGCTCCTTTAACTGAACGTTCATTATCATCCGCATCACTACGGACAATTCCAACTGCTGACCTAGCACATCGTCCACCGCCCATCGGAGAATGCCGGGATGATTCTCCCCATTTTTGAGCGGTTCTACGGCGTGGACTTTAGCGGCGCGAAGAAGGCCGGTGACTTCATTTGGGTGGCGGAGGTGGTGCCGACGGCGGAGCCGCCCGGTCTCGCCCTCGTTTCGCTTAAGTCGCTGACCGACATTTGTGGCACGTCTGAACGGGCGGTCGCACACCGTCATTTGGTCGAACTGATTCTCACGTCACAACAAGCACTTTGGGGCTGCGACTTCCCGTTCGGCCTGCCGGTCGAGTTGTTTCCATCGAAAACTCCCTGGGCGGACCAGTTCGCGTTCCTTCACGAGTGGGAGGAGGACGCCTACGGGTGCGGGCTGGAGTGCGTGCGACGGGCGACCGCGTTGTTGCAGCGGAAGCACGTCAAGCGGACATCGGATACGGAGGCGCGAACGCCGTTCGATACGTACCACTACCGGCTAATTTACCAGACGTTTTTCGGGATGCGCGACGTGATTAACCCGCTCCGCCAGTCGCCGGGTACCGCCGTGCTTCCCTTCCAGTACCGCAAGCTCCGCACGGCCAAGCGGGTGATTGTCGAGTGCTGCCCCGGCTCGGTGTTGAAGCGGGTCCGCGTGCCGCACCAGAACTACAAGCAGCCGACCGGCGGCCCGCTCACCCGCAAGCGGCGGCTGACGCGGCACGCCATCCTAAAGTGGCTCAGCAGCGTCGTGGCATTCGACGCCCGGTTTCGCCGCGTGATGATGCGCAACCCAGGCGGGGATGCGTTGGACGCAGTCATCGCCGCCGTCGGCGCGGCGCGGGCGGTGCCAGCAGCCGACCACCACGGCATTGCCCGCCACCCCCGCTACCGCCACGAGGGGCACTTGTACGTTCATCTTCCTTAAACCTGCAATTCCTTTCCCCTGATAATTCTCACAGTCACAGCGTTATTCACCAACGACGTGTATCGAGATGATGCAGTTCAAGGAGAATGTGTGGATGGCGTTAAGGGGTCGATGGCTGGCCTAAAGTTATGAAAATCCTAACTGCTTGATCGGTAACACCTTATAGCAGTTGATTCTAAGCAATCTCGAATCGACTCCACGTTGGCCCACCAGTTGCTTAACTAGTTTTCGCAAGAATCGGATGCGAGTCCCGGCTCTTGTGATGATGATGACTATCTCCAAGTCCAATAGCAGGGCACGAGAATAGTAGGGTATGCGAGTCCCCTACCGAATCTCGTGCCCCACTTCTTTTCTGAATGCTGCGAACAGAATCTTCAGCGCAAAGCACATCGTGATCGGCTAAACTACTGCGGCTAGCGAATTTCGGTGCGAACCAATACGATTGGCGGGAAGTGGGGCTACAATCATGATTCAGATTCGACCCGAACAATACGCGACTTTTGAGAAATCCGCCCACGCGCACCACAAAGAGGAATTGGTCGCA
The DNA here is from genome assembly GCA_043716965.1 of Fimbriiglobus sp. GTDB lineage: Bacteria > Planctomycetota > Planctomycetia > Gemmatales > Gemmataceae > Fimbriiglobus. Next base: position 680 of record JAYSXU010000841.1, on the reverse strand, counting down.
CACCTGAAGGAATTCGCACCCAAACATGCGGCTGGTGTTGGTGACGAGGGGTTGCGGAAGTTGATCCGATCGGGAATTCGCAGCGCCGGTGACTATGGGTTCCAACTGCGTGGTTCGTTGCGGTTTTACGTCGAGTGCCAAGTGATGTTCGGCCATGAATTTCCGACTGATCCGCTGATACCGTGGGCGGCACGCGAATTCGGTCAGCGGGGGTGGATCAACGAACTCGATCGGGCGGATGCGATCCACGAAGTGGCAATGGAATACCGTAAGGCCGTCGTCGGTGAGAAGGATGAGATCGAGGCAGCAGCCATTCAGGGGTTGTTGAAGAAGCCTGTGGAGGAGTGGCTAAGGGGCGACTTGAGTGAAGCCGCAACCCTGCAATTTGTGCGCGACGTGTACCCCGAAAAGATGGCACTCGCCCCATCGAACGCGGGATCGCAACTATTATCTCAAGGCAAACGAGCGGCCACCGCGAATCAATTGCCGACCCCAACGGGCGGTCGGGTGATGACGGCACTGATGGTTGCCTTCGGTCACGGCGTGCTGACCGATCCGCAGTTTCTGTGGATCGCCTCGCATCTCGAAGACACACGGAACCGACCGCCCGAAAAACGAGTCAAAAGCTTGGCAGTCCGCGCCCTCGCTTATCTTTCCGATGGCCTGAAGAACCTGGAACG
>JAYSXU010000085.1:0-6109 GCA_043716965.1 Fimbriiglobus sp. | reverse complement strand
GCAATGTCGGGCCTCGAAGCTCGACCACGACCTACAAGATGCAGGCGTATCTCAGCCCAATAGTGCGGACTGAATCGCTGCGAACAACGCACTCTGTTGGCGATCAAACACGGTTCGCAGATCCAGCAACATCTTCCCGTCCTGCGTTCGGCCCACGACCGCAGGGGTTCTTGTTCGCAGTCGGGTGGCGAAATCGGCTTCGCTGCGGTTGTTGGCATTTAGCGCAATCACGATCGTGGGTAACGCCTGGTCCGGCAATGAACCGCCGCCGACGAACGCGACATCGTCTTTCACTTCGACCGTCAATTCGGGGATCGTTCGGAGTTGAACCGCAAACCGCTCACTGCGTTCGCGCAGTTCCGCAAGTGGCATCGTTAGCATTCGCAGCGTGGGCAAGGTCCGCGCGGCTTTGCCGGGGTCGCGGTAGAACCGGAGCGTGGCTTCGAGGGCGGCGAGCGTCATTTTGTCCAACCGGAACGCCCGCATCAGCGGGTCTTTTTCGATCTTGGCAATGTGGGCTGCTTTCCCGGCAATTAGCCCGGCTTGGGGGCCGCCCAGGAGTTTATCCCCGCTGAAAAGCACTAGGTCGGCACCGGCCCGAATGCCCTCGGCAACGTTCGGTTCCCCCGGCAGACCGTACTTGGCGAAGTCGATGATGGCCCCGCTGCCGGCATCATCGACGACGGGGACGTTGTGCTTTTTACCGAGTTCGACTAACTCTTCGATGCCGACGGTTTTCGTGAACCCGCGCACGCGGTAGTTGCTGGTGTGAATCCGCATCAGCAATCCGGTGTTCGGGCCGATCGCGTTTTCGTAATCGCTAACGCGGGTGATGTTCGTGGTACCCACTTCTCGCAGCGTCGCCCCGCTGACAGTCATGATGTCCGGGATGCGAAAGCTGCCGCCGATTTCGATGAGTTGCCCGCGTGAAACGATCACCTCTTTCCCAGCAGCCAACGCCCGAAGCACGATGACCGTCGCGGCGGCACAGTTGTTGACCGCCGTGGCCGACTCCGCTCCGGTGACGTGACAGATGCCGTCGCGGACGTTGTTTTGCCGCGAGGACCGCTTGCCGGTGTCGAGGTCCAGTTCCAGATTCAAGTAACTGCGTGCGGCTTCGTAGGCGGCGAGCGCCGCGTCTTCGTGTAACGGGGATCGGCCCAAATTGGTGTGCAGCACGATGCCGGTGGCGTTAATCACCGTGCGAATGCGGGGCTTAGCGGCATGGGCTAACCGTGCGGCCACACGCCGGGCGATGGCATCAAGAGTGGCAATTTCGACAGTCGGATTGGCGAGGATCGTGGACCGCACGTCGTCCAACTCGACACGCACGGCTTCGGTCAAAGTGTCCGTGTCGTGGTCGGCGAGCAGCAACAGAATCGTCGGGTGGTCCAGCACTTTGGAAACGGCAGGCAGCTTGCGAAACGGGTTGTCACTCACGGCGGGTTAGCTCCCCAGTAATGTCACGAGAGGGGATTGACGAACCGTTTCAGGAACTTCACCGCAGCCGTCACGTCCGCGAACCGCGACTGCCCGCTTTCACGGTCCACAACCAGATACCCGTGGTAGTCGATCGACTCCAACGTCGCCAAGTACATCATCCATTCTATGTCGCCGTCGCCCACGGGTACTTCCTGTGCCCCGCCGGACACGGTCGCCATGCGAGCATCACGGGCGTGGCTGTGGATGACGCGGTTGCCCAGGATCGGTATCGCGCCAATCGGCTCGAAGCCGTTCATCAAGAAGTTCGCGGGGTCGAAGTTGATCGCCAAGTTTGCGGTGTCGAACGTGGCGAGGTAGTCGCGGGTTTTCTCGGCGGAGTCGAGACCGCATTCGAGCGCGACTTGGGTGCCGGTTCGATCTCCGTAACCGGCTAGCGCGAGCAGTGCTTCCCGCAACGTCACAGCTTTTGACGACTTAGTATCCTCAAGGATTTTCGGCAGCGGCACGACGATTTTGCGAGCGCCGAGATCGAACGCCAACTGCATGACTTTGTGCAGGTGTTCCAGTCGCGGTTGCAAATTCTCCGGGTTGTCCAGGCCACGCCGCAACGGGCAGTTCAACGCGGACAGTTCGAGGTTCGAGCTACGCATCAAGTTCCGAAACTCACGCCGCCCGGTCCCGGTGAGGATGTCCGGGGCAATGTCGCCGACCGCGTCAATTTGCACGCCATCGACCGCCAACTTCGCGGCCTGCTCCAACGCGGCCCGAATGGGCAGCCCCGTCGTTTCGAGAACGATACCCAGTTTCAGTCGGTTCATGGTTGCCTTGGGTTTTTCACCACGAATAGCACGAATCAGACGAATCAATCAAATTCTATTTCGATCCGTGGAATGGAACCATTGTACCGGGAATCCCTACTGAGTTTTTATTCGTTCGATTCGTGTAATTCGTGGTGTAACTCTGTCGCGCTCGGTGCCAGTTGTGGCACCAGGAATTCGGAGAAGGGGCGCACGAGGCGGCGGAAGTCGGCCATGCCGAGGTGGACGGTGCCCCAACGTCGGCTACGTTCGCGCATACAGAGCTTGTAATCCGCGACGTTGATCGCCCGCATGAGGTAGCACTTGTCGCGGTAGGTGAATTGGTCCGGCGTGTCCGGCGGAACTTGGAACGGCGCGACGATGTGATACGTGAAGGCCAGAACCCCACGATAGTCCGGGCCGAAGTGTTCCGCCCAACGGGTTAGCCCGTCAATGTCCTCGTGTTCCGCCCAGTTTTGCCAGACTTTTCGCGGCTGGTCCGGCTGACCACCGGGGAACCGCCGCCCCTTCACGTCCACCACCAGTTTGGCCGTCTCCACACCGACGATGATGAAATCGAGACTCTTCACGAGCACGTCGCTGAGTTGCGATCGCTTCGTCTCATCAACCGCAACAAAGCTCACCTGCCGGTCGCGCAGGTAAGCTTCAAACGCGGCTTCGTAATGGTTGTCGCGTTTCATCGCCCGTCCGCATCTTGGTTATTCCCCGACCGTGTAGAGCTGCACACTAAACAATTTTGCCGCGTCGGTCCACACTTTTACCGGGCGAAGGTTGGCCCGTGCTGCGAGGGCTTGGAACTCGCTGATAGTGTACTTGTGCGAATTCTCCGTGTGGATCGTTTCACTTTTGTGGAACGGGATCACGTTGCCGGCGATGTGGACGCACTGTTCGTGGGTACTAATCAGGTGCATTTCCATGCGGCCGTAATCGGGGTTGTAATGGGACTGATGGCGGAACTGATTCAGGTCGAAGTCCGCGCCCAGTTCGCGGTTGATGCGGGTTAACAGGTTCTTGTTGAAGGCGGCTGTCACACCGCTAGCGTCGTTGTACGCGGCGTCCAGAATGGCGATGTCTTTCTTCATATCCACGCCAATCAGCAACGCACCACCCGCGCCACACAGCGATGAAATTTCGCCGAGCAAACGCAGGGCGTCCGGGGGGACGAAGTTACCGATCGTCGAACCGGGGAAGTACACCACCCGGCGCGAAATGGGAACCGACGATGCGGGCAGTTCAAAGGGCTGCGTGAAGTCCGCTGCCACGGGGTGAATGTCGATTTCCGGGAACCGCGCCGCCAGCGTCGATGCGGATTTGTGCAGATGCTCCGTCGAAATATCCACCGGCACGTACACCGCCGGTCGCGGCAATTTCCGCAACAACCACCGCGTTTTGACGCTGCTGCCACTGCCATATTCGATGACCTGGCAATTCGGCCCTAGCTCCGCGCCCATGTCCCCGGCGTGGCAACGCATGATCGCCAATTCGGTGCGGGTCGGGTAATACTCGTCGGTCTCGCAAATGTCGTCGAACAGCGACGAACCCACGGCATCGTAGAAGTATTTGCAGGGTAGTTCTTTACGAGGCTTACGAAGGCCCATCAGAACATCGGCGAGAAACGGAGCGGTCCCGGTCGCGGCGTCCCGGTCTTTCGGGCGTGCCTCGGTCGGGGTCGCTAAACGTCGCGGGCTAGTCGGATTCCCGTGAATTGCCATCGCGCCTCCGGAGAGAAAAAGTTGCGATACGTGTGGCGAACGTGGCCACGAGGGGTCGCACACGACCCGCCGCGAAGGACCATCTGGTTGCACATGAACTTGCCGTTGTATTCGCCGAGCGCCCCAGTTGCCGGCTTGTACCCAGGGTAGGCAACGTAAGGGCTGGCAGTCCATTGCCAACAATCGCCAAACATTTGTGACAGGTCGTTGTCACTCGTCTTTTGGGCCGGTCGAGGGTGGACGAAATCGGCGCCCGCAAAGTTGCCCTGTTCCGGGTCTAACCCGCGTGCGGCCACTTCCCATTCAAACTCGGTCGGCAACCTTGCCTCGGCCCACCGGGCATACGCATCGGCTTCATAAAAGCTGACGTGCGTTACCGGCTCGGCTCGGTCTAGTTCTCTACAGCCTGCAAGTGTAAAAGCTTTCAGGGAGTTGTCCGAACCGACCCAGTATTCGGGGCCGGTCAAGCCTTGCACTTTCCGCGCCGCCCAACCATCCGAGAGCCAAAACTCCGACCGCGAATAGCCGCCGTCGGTCATGAAATCCTGATAGTCCCCGACCGTGACGAGCCGTGAGGCCAGTTCATAGGGACGCAGAAAGACCGTGTGATTCGGCCCTTCATTGTCGAACAAGAACCCGTCCCCGGTGTGCCCGACTTGCACCAATCCGCCGTCGAATTGTTTCCATGACAGTGGGGTGACCGCGACGTGAGGCGTGGGCGGCGTATCTCGATAAACCGGGAACAGGGCGTTTTGCGCGAAGCCGTGCTTGAGGTCTGTGAGCAACAGTTCCTGATGCTGTTGCTCGTGGTTCAACCCGAGTTCGATCACTGCGGCAAGTTCCGGACTGAGAACCGATTGCTTGCCAAGCCATTCGCCCGTCGCGCCGTCAACGTGTCGGCGGTACGCATACACTTCGGCCACCGTGGGCCGCGTCAACAACCCACGCTGATGGCGTGCTTGTCGTGTACTGCTGACGGTTTCGTAATACGAGTTGAACAGGTAGGAAAACGTTGGGTGAAACACCCGGTAACCGGGTACGTTTGGGAGCAACAAAAACGTTTCAAAAAACCAAGTCGTGTGCGCAAGGTGCCACTTGGGCGGGCTGGCACCGGGCATCGACTGAAGCTGATAATCTTCCGGTTCGAGCGGTTCGCAGAGCCGCTCCGTTGCGGCCCGCACCGCAGCGAATCGTGTTGCGAGTTGTTTGTCAGTAATGGCTGGCACGGGATCGCCCTATAAGAAAAATCAGCGGTTTACTGCCTGCCCATCGTACATCGTTAGTCCAGACGATGGCTATTTGTCCAGCAATTTGGTGGAAATTTACGATGTTGGCGCTGACGAGTTGCCCGCAATGTTCCTAGAATGGCTGACTCACATGAAGACGATAAATTAGAATCAGTTTGGGAGTCGAACGATGGGCAAGCGAGTGATGAACGGCAGCAAAGTATTGCGCACCAACCGCAAGCGGATTCGCAAGAACCGCAAGCACAAGCTCCGTAGTACCAAAAAACACCACTAAACCAAGTACAGAAACGACGTGACTTGTTAGCCCTAAGCGATCTTCGGGCTAACAAGTCACGTCGTTAAGTCTACCATCTTCAAAAAGCCTACGCCAAATCACTTCCCGAAGCTGCCCATGTCTGCTGCCAGCCACCGACAATACCTTGAGCTTGCGGAATTGGCGGGCGGGTTTATTCACGAGATTAAGAACCACCTCAACACGTTGTCGTTGAACTTGCAACTTCTCGGGGAAGACTTCGAGAACCCGCAAACCCCGCGCGAACGGAAGGCCCACGACCGTGTCGGGAAGTTGAACGACGAGTGCCGCCGGATCGTGGAGTTGTCGAACGATTTCTTACGGTTCGCCCGTGTGACCGATTTGCACTGCGTGCCGACCAACCTGGGCGACCTCATCACCGGCATGGTCGATTTCCTGTCGCCGACGGCGCGGTCGCAGAATGTGGAAATCAACTGGTACCCCGCAGCCGATTTGCCGCTCGTGAACCTCGACGCCGAGATGTTCGAGAAAGTGCTATTGAACTTGATGCTGAACGCGGAAGACGCGATGCCCGACGGCGGGCTTTTGGCGTTGCAGGCGAGTGCCGAAGACGGCTGGGTGACGCTTGACGTGATC
>JAYSXU010000840.1:0-7846 GCA_043716965.1 Fimbriiglobus sp. | reverse complement strand
TGATTCCACCGGCTAAGGTTTTTATCCCGGAGGGATTGCATCCATTAGCCTGGGGTTGAGCGCAGCGACACCCCAGGTCGCCGCCACACAATTTCACTGACCCCGGTAGGGGTCGAAGCGGTACGCAACCCCTGACCCCAACATCCGATCAGCCCAGGCGAACGCTACCCTTCGACTTTGACGCCCTTCCAAAACGCCACGTAGCCGGTGATGTTCTTCGCCGCCGTCATTGGTTCGGGGTAGTACCACGCGGCGTCTTTGTTGGTGTCGCCGTTGACGACCACGCTGTAGTAGCTGGCCACGCCCTTCCAACCGCACGTGGTGTGGGTGCTGGTGGGCACGAAGAATTCTTTCTTGATCGCGGTCGGCGGGAAGTAGTGGTTCCCCTCGACGACGACGGTGTCGGCGCTCTCGGCGATGACGGTTCCGTTCCAGGTGGCTTTCGGCATGGTGCAAACTCCGCTGGGGTTAATGTTCGCGTTGCTCTTGAATGCGATCGACGATTCGGACTGAGAATCGTGCTAGGCATTTTCAACAATTAAACCGTTGCAAATCCATTCGAGGCAGATTACGATGTCGCTCCCTAGACAGACTTCCCTGCACTTGGGATTCACCTTTATCACAACGTGTGATTATGCGATCGCGTGATACCTGCCGCCGGTTTGGTTTTACACTAATTGAATTATTAGTCGTGATTGCCATCATTGCCATCTTGATCGGGCTTTTGTTGCCCGCCGTCCAAAAAGTTCGTGAAGCGGCGGCACGGGCCAAGTGCTCCAACAACTTGAAGCAGTTGGCCCTCGGCCTGCACAACCATCACGATGCGAACCTGGTTTTCCCGCCAGGACAGTTCAACAACTTCTACCAGAACGACGGCCCGTGGATTCGCGGCTGCTGGATTCACCCCACGCTCCCGTACATCGAACAAGGGAACCTTTACACGCAGTTCGAGGCGCAAGTGCAAGGCAACGGGTGGGCACTGTTCGGGAACAACGGGCCCAATAAATCGACCTTCATTTCGCCGCTCGTCTGTCCCTCGGATCCCAACAGTCCGAAAACCGAAACGCGAGACACGAACACAGTCAACGGCGTGGCCGGGGTGGTCCAGGGGTTGCACACGAACTACGTGGCGAACGCCGGATCGACGGTCTACGGCCAACTCGGCACGGTCTTGAACGGCATGTTCTTCGTTAAATCAAAAACGCGGATCACGGACGCGACCGACGGTTCGTCCAACACGCTCATGCTGTCCGAAATCTTGTTGGTGCCGGACACCACGACCAACGACCTTCGCGGCCGGTATTGCAACTCGTGGTACGGCAACAGTTGGTTCGGGACGCTCCGGACGCCCAACACGACGGTCGCGGACGTTGTCGGGTACCAAGGGATTTCCACGACGTTTGCCCCGTCCACGGTGGTGACAGCTACGCCGAACGCATACCTCGCCGCCCGGAGCAAGCACACGGGCGGGGTGAACGCGGCGATGTGCGACGGGTCGATTCGGTTCGTCCGGACCTCAGTCGATGCACTCGTTTGGTTGAACGCCGGGACGCGATCGGGCGGCGAAGTGCCGGGCGAATTCTAACCCACCCCGTTTTTGCACGTTGACAACCGCCCCGGCCCGAAGTGCCGGGGCTTTTTCTCCCCCACATTCAAGAAGAGTCCGGATAGGAGTTGCGATGCGAATGTTTCTTGTGAGATCGCTCCCGTTCATTGCCCTGGTCATTGCCCTGGTCATTGCGGTAGGTTGCACACCCTCAGGGCCTCGGAAAGTTGAAGTCTCGGGTACGGTTAAATTCGACGGTAAGGAGATCGCAGACGGGGACATCGTCTTTCATCCCGACGACAAAAGTGCCGGGCCGGACGGGGCCAAGATTGTCGGCGGGCGGTACACGATCAGCGCGCGCGAGGGCAAGAATAAGGTTGAGATTCGCGCCACCCGAACGGTACCCGGCAAGAAAGGGCCGTTGGGCGAGGATTGGGTCGAGGACTTCATTCCTGCGGACTACAACGAGAAATCGACCTTGTCGCACGACGTGAAATCGTCCGGCAATTCCAACGTCAATTTTGACCTCACGCCGCCGAAGAAATAACTGCACCCATTCGGGGAAATCCGCGGTGCCGCACCTGTGACGACGTCTGCAGTTCGACCAGCACTGTTGATTCGTAGCAGTTGTAGCACCGCCTTGGGCGCAACTCGGTTCATTTGGTCAGTTCACTCGTGGCGCGTTCGCCGGTGATGAGGCGGGCGGAGCGGTTGCGGGTGACAAAGTTCCACGCCCACTGGAACATCACAAGCATCCGGTTCGAGAATTGCGCGAGGTACAAAATGTGGATGAACAGCCACGCCATCCACGCCAACCACCCGCTGAAGCGAATGAATCCCAAATCGGCGACGGCGCGACTCCGACCGATCGTCGCCATGCTGCCTTTGTCCCAATACTTGAACGGGCCGGGTGAACTGTCTCCGTTCACGCGGCGGTGAATCAGGTCGGCGACGTACCGCCCTTCTTGCATTGCCACCGGGGAGACGCCGGGCAGCGGTTTGCCGTTCTCGACTTTCAAGCAGGCCAAATCCCCGACGACAAAGATGTTCGGCTGCCCCGGTACGCTGCAATCGGGGGTCACGGTCACGTGACCGGCGCGGCCCACTTCAATGCCCGTGCCAATGGCCTCCGCGAGCTTTTTCCCCAGTGGCGATGCCTTGACACCCGCCGCCCACACCACCGTTTCCGTGTCGATTTGTTTCGATTCTTTCGACCCGTCCGAAGTCACCGCCACGTGGTCGGCAGTGATCGCGGTCACGTGGCAATCGAGCATGGTTTCGACGTTCAGGGAGGCCAACGCTTCCCCGGCTTTGCCGGAAAGTTTCTCGTGGAACGCCGGCAACACCCGCGTTTGGCCTTCGACCAACACGACCCGACACAGGGCCGGATCAATGGCGCGGAAGTCACGCCGCATCGTGATTCGGGCCAGTTCGCTAATCGAACCGGCCATTTCGACGCCCGTTGGCCCGCCGCCGATGACCACGAAGGTGAGCAATCGTTTCCGTGCGGCCAAGTCGTCCGTGCGCTCGGCTTTCTCAAAGGCACTCAGCACCCGCCGACGAATCTCCGTGGCGTCCTCAAGTGTCTTCAAGCCCGGTGCGTGCTGTTCCCAATCGTCGTGGCCGAAGTAATGGTGCCCCGCCCCGGTTGCCAACACGAGCGAATCGAACGGGATCGTTTCGCCGTCCTGGGTCAGCACGAGCTTGCCCGGAATGTCGAAGCCGGTCACGTCCGCCAGGATCGTTTTGGCGTTGCGTTGGTATTTCAAAATCGACCGCAACGGAGCAGCGATATTCGCCGGTGACAGCCCGCCGGTTGCCACTTGATACAGCAGAGGTTGGAACAGGTGAAAATTCCGCCGGTCAATCAACGTCACCTGCACCGGCGAGCGTGCCAACGCCCGCACACAGTACAACCCGCCAAACCCGCCGCCAATGACCACCACCCGATGCTTCACTTCGTCCGCCATGCGACACCTGCAATTGAGAAACGATTCCCGTGTGAGAGGCGGGTATTGTAGAGGTTTCATTCCCGGCGAACCGGCTGCGTAAGCTGCCGGGTGGTGCGGCTGGGTCGTTACGGCAGTCGATGCCAATAACCACACCACCGGCTGTGGCTGTCCACCCAGCAGCTTACGCAGCCGGTTCGCCGGGAACCCGTTGGCCTAACACTTCAACATGTCGCACAATAAACGCATCATCACTCTCCGAGGCTTCGCGTTATGGCTGCGCATTCCAGTGAACTCATCGTCAGCGTCTCCGGGATTCGCGGGGTCATTGGGGACAGCTTGACACCGGAAGCGGTGAGCCGATTCGGGGCGGCCCTCGGGACGTACTTGCACGGCGGCCGGGTGGTTGTTTCCCGTGACAGTCGGCCCAGCGGGGAGATGTTCAAACACGCTGTCTTCGCGGGGTTGTTTAGCGCTGGGTGTCAGGTCGATGACATCGGGATTGCCCCAACGCCGACGGTCGGGATTGCCGTCCGGAACCTCGGCGCAGTGGGTGGGATTCAGATCACCGCCAGTCACAACCCGGCACCGTGGAACGGGCTGAAAATGTTCGGCGCCGACGGGGCGGTACTGTCGGCGGAGAAGGGCAAGCAGGTGCAGAAGCTGTTTGAAAGTGGCCAATTCAAACGGGTGACATGGGACAAAATCGGCGGCGTGCGGATTCCACCGGATGTGCTGGAGGACCACCGGCGGTTGGTGCTGGATCAGATCAGCGTGGCCACGATTGCCAGCCGAAATGTACGGGTGTTTCTTGATGGCAACGGCGGTGCTGGCGGACCGTTGGGGGTGCAATTGTTGCAAGACCTCGGGTGCGAAATCGTGCAACACAACTGTATCGCCAACGGAGAATTCGCCCACGACCCCGAACCCACCCCGGCACACCTCGTCGATGTCGCGCCGTGGGTGAAGCAAACCGGCAGTGCCATCGGGTTCGTGCTCGACCCGGATTCCGATCGGCTGTCGTTGATCGACGAAAACGGCACCTGTGTCAGCGAAGAATCGACGCTGGCTTTGGCCGTGAAGTATCGGCTACGGCAACACCCCGGCCCGGTCGTGGTGAACATGTCCACGTCGCGGGTGATTCAGGACTTGGCACAACAAGCGGGCTGCGACTTTTCCCGCTCCGCCGTGGGGGAAGCCAACGTCGTCGATCGGATGCGTGGCACCCGCGCCGTTATCGGCGGCGAAGGCAACGGCGGCGTGATTGATCCGCGTGTTGGGTGGGTCCGTGACCCGTTCATTGGCATGGCCCTCATCCTCAGTTTGATGGCCGAAGAGAACCAAACGCTGTCCGAACTACTCGCCGAACTCCCGCAGTATTCGATGCTAAAAACCAAGTTCGCCGTCAACCGCGACAAGCTCGGCGCCGTGCTAACCGCGATCGAAAAGAAGTGGCAGGACGCGACGGCAAACAAGCTGGATGGCTTGCGCCTCGACGGCCCGGACTGGTGGCTCCACGTCCGCCCCAGCAACACCGAACCCGTCGTCCGCATCATCGCCGAAGCCCCGACGATGGAACGCGCCCAGCAACTCTGCGACGACGCGGGGGCGATTCTTCAGGGATAAACTGTCCCGGCGAACCGGCGACGTCAGTCGCCGGGTGGTGTTGCAGTGTTAGACGGGACGGTTATTGTCAATAACCGTCCCGAATGAGAGTGGTTGTCCACCTGGCAGCTTACGCAGCCGGTTCGCCGGGAATGAGATTCGGAGGATTGGACCATGACTGATGATTACCGCAATGAAGCGCTCGACCACGCGGCAGCGGTGCTGGGGCTAGCGACCAAAGTGGCGGTGCTGACTGGTGCGGGCGTGTCGGCGGAGAGTGGGGTGCCGACGTTTCGGGCCAGTGACGGACTTTGGGAAGGGCACCGCATTGAGGATGTTGCCACGCCGATGGGCTTTGAGAAGAACCCGGAGTTGGTGTGGCAGTTTTACAACCAACGCCGGGCCAACGTGAAGTTGGTCACGCCGAACCCCGGCCACGATGCACTGGTCAAATTGGAACAGCGGTTCGACGGAGACTTTACCCTTGTCACGCAAAACGTCGATGGCCTGCATCTGGTGGCAGGCAGTCAGAACGTGCTAGAAATTCACGGCAGTTTGCGACAAACCCGTTGCCTCGGGTGTCAAAAGATCGAAGACCGTGGCACGGAAGTTTTGACGGATCGCCCCGAATGCCCAGGCTGTGGCGGACTGCTTCGCCCCAGCATTGTTTGGTTCCACGAAAGCCTACCACCGGATGTGTGGGATGCCGCCCAAATCGCGGCGCATGAGTGCGACGTGTTGCTCGTGGTCGGCACCTCGGCGGTGGTGTACCCGGCGGCGGACTTGATCCCGATTGCCAAGGGTGATCGCGGCCTCAAGCCGATTGCCGGAACCGTGATCGAATTCAACCTCACGCGCACCGATGCTAGCCAACTCGCCGACATTGGCATCTACGGGCCGTCCGGGGAAACGCTGCCGATGTTGTGCGAACGCTTGGGCCTGTAACCCGGAGACCGAATGACTGCGACCCGACTCGATGGCAAACTCTTGGCCCAGACGATCCGTGCGGAAATTGCGGCGAAGGTCACGGCACGCACCGCAAGAGGCAAGACGCCACCCGGCTTGGCCGTGGTACTGATCGGTGACAATGAAGCGTCGCATTCCTACGTTCGCAACAAGCAAAAAGCCTGCGGCGAAGTGGGCATCCGCAGTTGGTTGCACCACCTGCCTGTGGAAACGAAGCCAGACAAGCTCGACGACTTGCTTGAGGAATTAAACGACAACGACGCCGTTCATGGCATCCTTGTGCAACTGCCGCTGCCGTCGCACATCAAGGAAGAATTCGTGACTCGGACGATTGACATCTACAAGGACGTAGATGCGTTTCACCCACAAAACATCGGCTTGTTGGCGATCGGCCAACCGCGGTACTACCCCTGCACGCCATTTGGTTGCATTCAATTGCTGCGTCGCAACGGGATCGAACTAGCGGGGCGCGAAGTCGTAATCGTGGGGCGCAGCAACATTGTTGGCAAACCGCTCGCGCTCATGATGATGCAACGCCCCACGAAAGAGAACCTCGCGGGGTGTGACGCCACCGTCACCGTGGCCCACACACAGACCGCTGACCTCGGCGCCGTGTGCCGTCGGGCGGACGTGCTGATTGCGGCGGCTGGGAAGGCGGGGCTTATTACGGCAAACATGGTAAAGCCCGGTGCGACCGTGATTGATGTGGGAACCAACCCCGTAAATGGTAAACTCGTGGGGGATGTTACAACGGACGTTTGGGCCGTGGCAGGGGCGATGTCCCCCGTACCCGGCGGCGTGGGGCCGATGACGATCACGATGTTGCTCGATAACACGCTCCAGGCGGCGCAACTGATCGACGGTTAATTCGCAATGGGATGACCTATGAACCTGAACCTGACGACGGCCACACGCTACGGGTTGAACGTGCTGGCCTTGCTCGGCATGTCGATCGCGTTCTATTTGGGGTCGTCGATTTTCATCCCGCTCATCATCTCAGTGCTACTCGCCACGATCTTGTACCCGGCTGCCAAGTGGCTGAACCACCGACTGAAGATGCCGTGGTTTTTTGCGTGCCTGATTAGCATCATGGGACTGGTGATCCTGCACCTCGCCATCATCACCGCCGTGGCCACATCCATCCCCCAACTCATCAACAAGTTACCAGCCACCGAGGAAAAGTGGCAGGAAAAGTATTCCGAACTGGTGCGCCGACTGGGCGAGATGGCGCCGTTTTCGATCACCGAAATCTTCCCACCCGAGGCCGCGAACTCGAAGTTCTACAACGGCGTGAAGCAGCTTTCGTCGGACGAGAACATCTCCAACTACCTGCAAAAAATCGCCGGGTTCGGCCTGGAACAAGTCTCGCAACTAGTGCTGATTTTGTTCATCACGCTGTTCATGTTGGTCGAGGGCGAGATGCTGGCGAAGAAGGGCCGCGCCATCTTCGGGCCGAGTCAAGAGGCCCAAAATCGCGTGACGAGTGCGATCGCCGAAATGGCCGAAGCGGTGCGGACCTATCTCGTCTGGCGGACCATCATCAACCTGGGTTTGGCGATCGTGTTGGGCGTGGTCTATCGGTACGTGTTCAAACTGGAGCAGTGGTATTTGTGGGCGGTGTTGGCAGCCGTGCTGAGCTACATCCCGTACATCGGCACCATCGCCGCCGGGGCGCCGCCGTTGGTCGAAGCGCTCATCTCGGGTCGCCCCGATACGATGGTCGGGATCTTGGTGTTTTACACGGTCGTCGTCACCGTCGAAGGCTACCTCGTCGTGCCGT
>JAYSXU010000839.1:0-2659 GCA_043716965.1 Fimbriiglobus sp. | reverse complement strand
GGGCCTCGAAGATCGACCACGACCTACAAAACTAAGCCATTTCACACTCAATCAACTCATTTCGCATCGCTATGCCCTCGATCGTCTCGGCGAGGCTTCTGCCGATTCCTGGGAGGCGTTGCAACCCGTCGCGGCCTGTCGTGGAGAGAATCACATCCACTGGGGTTGGCAGCGCCAGGATTGTCATTGCGGCTTGACGGAACGCCCGGATGCGGTACATGTTGTTCCCTGAGCGGGACAGTCCCGTAGCGTGCAACCGGAGTTCGCCCGCGATTTCTTCGTTCGACATCACAAAACCCTCTTAGACCGAGTCATGGGTAAGTTGTGACAGAACTGTACGGGTGAACACAAGGTTGGTAGGAGGTTTTCCGCATGGCCGGGTTTCGCATGCACATCACGGTATCGACGCTTTGCGGCTTGACCTACGGTGGTGCGCTTGTCAACCCAGGCGGGTTGACGGCTGAATCGGCGGTCCTGGCAGCGGGCATAACGGCGGTGGGCGGGATGCTCCCGGATCTCGACAGCGACTCCGGCGTCCCGGTGCGGGAGATGTCCGGCGTGGCGGCGGCGGTCGTTCCGCTGTTGTTCCTCCCGCGCCTCGTGGCGTCGAACACCGGGTTCACGCAGGAAGGCGCGCTCGCCGTCGTCGCGGCGTTGTACTTCGTCATTCGCTACGGCGGCGCGAACTTGCTCAAGTACGTCAGCGTGCACCGTGGCATGTTCCACAGCATTCCGGGCATGGTGATCGCTGGGCTAGTGGTGTACTTGGAATACCACTCCGACAACGTCCGCATCCGACTCGCGCTGGGTTGCGGCGTGATGATCGGCTTTTTGTCGCACCTGATATTGGACGAAATCTACAGTGTGGACTTCAACGGCGTGCGGTTGCGGCTGAACAAGTTTGCGGGCAGCGCCCTCAAGTTCATCTCCCCGTCGTGGCTGGGAACGTCCATCTGTTACGGTATTCTGTTCGGCCTCGGGTTCCTGGCGTACATGGACTCGCTGCAATACCTGAACGACCCGAAGAAGTCGCTCACCTCTGGATTTTCGCTTTCAACCGCGTTGAAAGCTCCTTGATGAGCCGACCACATTCCCCGCGTGCCGTGGCGAACCCGTCCGGTGTAACGCCGTTCGTCTTCAAGTAATTCAGCACCACTGCCTCCGCCTCAGCAAGCCCGACGCAGCCTTCGGCAGTCGCCACCGCAAGTTCGTGCGGAATCGTCGTCACGCCGTTGCGATCGCCGTGCAACAGGTCGCCGGGGTTGATCCAAACTCCACCGACCCGCACCGGAACGTTCAGATCGACGATTTGGCAGTACCCGTGCGAACAAATCGTGCTGCCGGTGAAGCAAGGGAAGTTCAACGCTTGCACCTGATCCAGATCGCGCCCGGCGCCACTAGTAATCAGTCCGAGGCAGCCGAACGCCTGATACGTCGAACACATCACTTCGCCAAAAGTTGCCGCAACAACGGGGTCGTCCAGGTCTTGAAACACGATCACTTTTGGCCCCGGAATCGATGCCAATAGCTTCACTTGCTTTTCGAGACCGGCGTAAACGTCCCCGGACTTCGGCGGTGCGCCAGCGCGAAACGTCGCAGTGACCGCGTAGCCAACCATCGGCGGCAGGTGCGGGAAGCAGGGCAGAATCCGGTGGTCCAGATACCCCGCCGTGCGGGGTATCGCATCGAAGAGTTCGATCACGTTACAAATGGTCGGCGTGTCGTATTTCCGCAACGCCGCGAGTGTTTCATCAGTAAGCACGGGGGCGACTCCGGAAGGATTTCGATATTGAGGTATGTTACGAATCCCGAATACTGAAGGCTCCGCTCACTCCGCCACGTCACGTTTCCGCTGCCATCCTGACGACATCAACATCAATACGAGATGCAGAACTGCCGTCGGCGCCCAAACGCTGGCAATGACACACGTCTGCTGGAGGCTGTCGAAACCAACCGGCTCTTTAGCGAACGCCAGCACGATTGCGGCCGAGGAAGCGTAAAACGTAATCAGGCCGGCAACCGTCAACCGCATCCCGATGGCGGCCCGTCCGACGGCTGGGAACTGTTTGTCGTTCGTCCCAAGTCGAATAATGATCCAGAACAACAGCCCGTGCAAAATTCCACTGACGACCAGTCCGGCCGCAAGACGTTGTTCTGTTGTGTACCAATCACGAACCACTACCGGAGCTGCTGCAATCGGTTCAAAGAGGTACTTCACCCAATCCATTGCAGAAAGCGTGAACCCGGCCAGTGCCGTGAACGCCGCAATGTTGAAGAACAAGTAGAGCAGCGATTTCCGCCCCAAATGCGGGTCTTGGGGCGATGCCCGCGTGTCCCGAATCCGCAACGAGACGTACTGAACCAGCGAAAAAAGTGGGAGGATCGCGTAGAGAAGTGGAAACAATATTCCGTTCAAGCTACCAGACATAGCTGCCTCGGGTCCGCACAGGTTTTCAACGCCGTGGCCATCCTACCAAAATCGCGGGCCGGTTGCCGCTTGAGCTTGACTGTGAGCGATTGGACCGCTGACCCGTCTAAAATGGGTATGAACCCCACCCATCTCGCCCCGGTGCTTCGGCCATTATGAATAACCCAGACGTTGTGATTGTTGGTGCGGGGTTGGCGGGGTTGTGTTGTGCGCGGCGGTTGGCACAATGCG
>JAYSXU010000838.1:0-2659 GCA_043716965.1 Fimbriiglobus sp. | reverse complement strand
ATCTGTCGGGCCTCGAAGACTCTACCACGACCTACAAAACCGTGCCCGCTGTGATGAAACGCTTTTGAATTACTTCACCGTTGCGGCAAATGGCCATTCGGTACGTCGTTTCGCCCAGATGAAGAAGACCACGGCACCGCTAGCCAAGGTCAACGCGCCGATCGCAATGAATAGCCCGCCGGTGCTGGCGTAGACGAAGCCCCAGCCACAGAGCGCGATGATGCACGGCAACGGGTACAGCCACATGCGCCAGGGTCGCGGCTGGTTCGGGTGTAGGTTTCGTAGCAGTATCACGGCGAAGACCTGGGCGACAAACTGCTCTAGAATCCGCGTGGCAATCAGTGCCGTGATAATGGTGTCGAGGCCGAAGAAACTCCACAGCAATGTTAACCCGCCCACAAGTAAAAGTGATCGATGTGGGATTTGGTAGACGGGATGGATCGCGGCGAACCAGCGGAAGAAGTGGCCGTTCTGTGCCGCTGCGAACGGCACGCGGGAGTAGCCTAGCGTGCCCGAAAACGCGGACGCAAAGCAACTGCCCACTAACCCAATTGTCACCAGCATCGCTGCCCAAGGTCCGTGAACCCGCATCATGAATTCCGCCGTCAGGTTGTCCGTCGATTGGCTCGCCTCACGCCACGGGACGACTCCTGTGATGGCCAAGTGAACGAGGAGAAACAGCACGACCACCGCAAGGGAACTCACCAGGATTGCACGGGGAATGGTACGGCCAGGGTTGCGAACCTCGCCACCGACGTAGCAAATGTTGTAGTACCCCAGGTACGAGTAGATCGCCAGACCCATGCCCGCACCCAGAGCGAGGCCGAAGTTCTCCGGGCGCTCCCCTTCTTTTAGCGTGGTATCGAAGGCGAGATCGGGATTAAATCGAATCGCACCTTCAAAAAGAACCCAGGCTATGATGCCAAGAACGCCGACCAGGAATAAGACGCTCAACCGACCCAACGTCGTCACACGCCGGTAGAGCAAAATCAAAATCGTCACGCCCAACGCAGAACCAAACAACCGTGAGGGGCCGAAGCTAACGCCCAGTGTTTTGTCGTCGGTGAGGGTGCATTCCAACTTCACCGTGTGGAGTTCGTCGAACGCTTTGTATTCCGGACTGATCGCCGTCGAGAACTGGGCGGCGGCGACAAACCCAGAGCCGACTTCTAACGGGCCGCTAATCAGGATTTGCCACACGAACAAGAACGCCATCAGCCGACCCCATTTGGACCGACCGTAACATTGCAGCAAGAAGTGATACGAGCCACCCGCTTCCGGAAACGCCGCCCCGAGTTCGCCCCAAATCATGCTGTCAGCCACGATGAGAACACCGGCTACGAGCCAAGCGAGCAACGCATAGGCGCCGGGCAAGACACCCAAGATGAGAGGGATCGTTGCAAAGACCCCAGCCCCAACAATCTGGGTAATGTTGATCGCCACCGCTTCCGTGAAACCGAGGCTTCTCACCAGTGTATGTGGCATGGGTGTTGGCTGGGCAATGATGGGGTTCAAGGGGAAATATGCCTCCGTGAAAAGCGATCCGGGAACAGTGTTGCAAACTGGTGACGGATGATACCCGGAACGTGACTTCCAGTCGCCTCGATTGTTGACACACCCTTGAACGATGCAGGGGCGTGACAGGATGTGTATAACAGCGACTCGGTTCCGCTCACCCTCCCGAGCATCGCCCATGTCGCGTTCGACACTGAGTCAACTTCATTCCCCTTCCGTGTGGCGATGGTGGGTTTGCGGGTTGTTGTTGCTGGCCACGACGCTGAACTATCTCGATCGTGTGGCACTCAACCAAACCGCCAGTGACATCAAGGTGTCATTCGATCTCAACGACTACTACTACGCTTGGCTCGAAAGTGGCTTTCAACTGGCCTTCGCGGTGGGGGCCTTGCTGACGGGCTTCCTGGTGGATCGCTTGGGCGTTCGGTGGATGTACGTGGCGTCGGTAGTCGGGTGGTCGGCGGCAGGGTTTCTCACCGGCTACTCGCAGAGCTACGCGATGCTGTTCGCGTGTCGGGTGACGCTGGGAGTTTTTGAAGCGGGTAACTGGCCGTGCGGCATTCGCACGATTCGCCAAGTCATGCCGCCCGAAGAACGCTCTTTGGGTAGCGCGATCTTCCAAAGTGGCACCGGCCTCGGGGCCATGTTCACCCCGGTCATCATCGCCGGCTGTCTAATGTGGGCCAACGACGCGAACGACCCGAACGCCTGGCGGCTCCCGTTCCGGGTGATCGGTGTGATCGGTATTGGGTGGGTGTTGTTGTGGGTGTTGACCGTGCCCGCTAGTGTCTTGGATTCAGCCAATGCGGTCGGGACATCGCAGAGTATCACGACACAACCGGAATCTTTCTACCGCGTCTTTTTCGACAAACGCTTCTGGTTACTCGTGGTCCTCATCATCGGCGTGAACACGACTTGGCACACGTTCCGCGTCTGGTTGCCGCTCTTTTTAGAGAAGCAGCTTCTCTACACCAAGCCCGATGTCCGGTGGATCAGCTTCGCTTACTACGCCATTGCGGACGTAGGTTCCTGGGTCGTCGGGTTGTCAGTCGTGCTGCTGACGCGGTCGGGCGTGACCTTGCACGCTTCTCGGATGACGACCTTTACGTTCGGCGTGGGCCTGGTGCTGCCAGCGACGCTGTTG
>JAYSXU010000837.1:0-2663 GCA_043716965.1 Fimbriiglobus sp. | reverse complement strand
GAACAAATTGTCTTGCATCACACGCACAATACGCCACGCTGGGTTGGTGAACAACCGGCTGACTCTCACTTTCACTACCTTCTCATTTGAATTGGGGTAAATTGTGAGAACCAAAACTGCAGAGGGGACACCGTGCGGGTGCTACTGGTTGAAGATCAAGCAGCGTTGTTGAAAGCTCTCCGGCAAGGGTTGGAGGAAGAAGGCTTCGCCGTCGATACCGCCGCCGACGGCGAAGAAGCGGACGTGAAAGCCCGGACGTCACCGTATGACGTGATTGTCTTGGACATCATGTTGCCCAAAGTCGATGGGTTGACGCTACTCAAGCGCTGGCGGACTAGTGGATTAACCACCCACGTCCTGATGCTAACGGCTAAGGGCACGCTCGACGACCGCGTCCTGGGGTTGGACACCGGCGCGGACGATTATTTGACGAAGCCGTTTGAACTCGACGAGTTACTGGCCCGCATTCGGGCGCTCGTTCGACGCGGCCACCAAGTTAAAAACCCGCTCATCCACATCCTGGATCTGACCATCGACACCGCCGCGCGCCAAGTCGATCGCGCCGGCAAAAAGCTCCACCTGACGCCGCGAGAATATGCCCTGTTGGAGTTCCTGGCGTTCCACCGGGGCCGCGTGGTTACCCGCACCATGATCTGGGAACACCTCTACGACGAGTACGACGAGAACACGTCGAACGTCGTGGACGTTTACATCCGCTACTTGCGGAACAAAATCGACAAGGGCTTCGACCCGCCGTTGATTATGACCAAGTGGGGCGAAGGGTACATGTTGCGGGGCGAAGACGCCGTTGACGTGACACCGGAGCCGGTCGAAAAGATTCCCGAAGTCGTCGAGAAGAAGCGTAAAGGCTAACGATGCCCTCTATCCGCCGGTCGCTGATTGGTTACTTCCTCCTGCTGATGGGCATCACCCTCGGCGGTGTGGGACTGCTCGTCGATCGGTTCGTCGTCAACGCGATCCGCGCGCGGGAAGTCGCAGAAGCCGACCGTGCGGAGAAGGAGTACCAATCGCGGACTGCGGACACGAGAAAGCAGTTCGACAAGGAACTCGAAAGCCAAGCCCGATCACTAGCACAGGAGCTGCGTGGAAAGTACGAAATCATTGCGGAAGAAGCCTTTGCCCAGTCTCGGTTGATGATGACACAGACAATCTTCTCGGATTCGATCAGCCACTGGACGGCGCCACTCCTGTATGTTGCAACCAACTATCCTCCCTATCGCATTCGAGTGCTGTGGCGATACATCGGGGACTCCACGTTGACTGAAGAACGGGTGCGAAAGTCGTTTGAAAGCGACGAACACCCGGAAATATTTGAATTTCATTTTCCGTGGTTCAAAAATATCATCCGCAGCCACGTCCAAAACTTCGCACTGCCATTCAACGTCGAAGACTTCAACCGTAAGCCTCAGACTGAACCCGAGTACCGGGAAGCCGAAATGCCGAACGTGGGGGTTGTCCGTTGGGTGGTCTTACGGTCCCAACCGCCGCGAATTTTACAGCCCGGAACGTCCCGCGGCTCTCGCCCACCACCTGAGCGGGGCGACCGGACTGGTCCTCCGCCGGGATCGACGCAACGGGATTCCTCGCTCTACGTGTTGTACGGCAGGCGGTTAACCGATCTCGAACCCCGGTTGCAAAAGCACGCCGATCATCGGGACGACGAATTGGAGTCGATGGCAGACGACCGGAGTCAGGACTTGGCCAACTTCCGGCTAAGTCTGTTGGGGATCAGCCTGCTCACGGTCATCGCCATTCCAATCGGGGGCTGGTTCATCGTGCGTCGCGGGTTGCGGCCCCTGAACACCCTTTCGACGGCGGTAAGCCACGTCTCCGAGCGCGACTTTCGCCTACCCGTCACGGCCGGCGAACTCAGTTACGAACTGTTGCCGATTCACGACCGCCTCAACGGCACCCTCGACGCACTGAAACGGGCCTTCGAGCGCGAGAAGCAAGCGGTCGCGGACATTTCGCACGAACTCCGTACCCCCCTTGCGGCCTTACGCACAACCTTGGACGTCTCCCTGCGGAAGCCCCGTGATGCCGCCCAGTACAAGGCGACGATGGAAGACTGCCGGGACATCAGCAAGCAACTGTCGCGCTTGGTCGATCGCATTTTGACGTTAGCCGCAATGGACGCGGACCATACGTCGGCGGTGAAAATTCCTGTGAACGTGAGCGAACTGGCCGCCGAGTGCGTGACGGTGATCCGCCCGTTAGCCGACGGGCAGACGTTGACACTGACGACCGAACTCGACCCCAAAGCGACCGCCACGACCGACCCGGACAAGCTTCGGGAAGTGATGATGAACCTGCTCCACAACGCGATCGAATACAGCCAACCCCACGGCACGGTTCGACTCAGTGTGAAACCGAGCGGCCAGAACGTTCAGATCGCGGTGACCGACACGGGCATCGGCATGACCCCCGAAGTCCGGTCGAAAATTTTCGAGCGGTTCTACCGGGCCGACTCCAGCCGCCACGCCACCGGCGTCCACGCCGGACTGGGGCTTTCAATCGTGAAAGAATACCTCGAACGCCTCCACGCCACGATCCACGTCAGCAGCGAACCCAACCACGGCAGCCGCTTTGAAGTGACACTCCCCGTGGTGACGGCGTAGTTAAGACGATCTCACGCAGAGACG
>JAYSXU010000836.1:0-7875 GCA_043716965.1 Fimbriiglobus sp. | reverse complement strand
CGAGGGTCCCGGGCAGGATCGCCACGCCGCAAGCCTCGGCGTGACAACGCGCAGCATGGCCTCAATTCTTTCCCCGGATCGCAAAATTCTCCGTGATTAAGACGATCGACCCAACCGTTTCGATTGTTCAATTTGACAGACTCCCGATGTCCTTCTAGGTAATGATCGGCCCAATAGGTACGGTCGTCTTCCCCTCACCAGACCGGACCACCCCCAGAATCAACCGAACCCGTGATTTCGGATTGCTCGGCACACCCCTTAAAAGCCGAGCTTTGTTCCTCGTATTCGGGCCACGCGGGTCGGCAGGACGCCCCCAACTGACAGGACATCGCCACAACCAGGCTCCCTGAAATCACGAACCATCCATGCCAACTTACGCCCGAAATCCGGCTGCGCTCACTCACGCCCTGTTGCAAGTGACGTTGCTCGAAGATCGCATCACGCCGGCAATCACCCTGCGTTTTGATTATACCTACGACACGTCCGGTTTCTTCAACGACGCAACGCACCGGGCGGCGCTCGAACGCGCCGGTAGCGACTTAGTCGCACCGATCACAACATCTCTGAGCGCCATCGCACCGAGTGGTTCGACGAACACCTGGCAGGCGGTTTTCAACAACCCGGCGAACGGGAACCAAATCAGCATCAACAACCCCACGATTCCCGCCGACACGATCATCGTATACGTCGGTGGCTTGAATGTTGGCGGTGGGGAAGCCGGCTTCGGCGGACCGGGCGGCTACACCGTTTCGGGAACTCGCAGTTTTCAATCCACCGTCCAAACGCGCGGCGTGTCCGGGTTCAGCACCTGGGGTGGCAGCATCTCATTCGATACCAACGCCAACTGGTACTTCGGGGCCGATGCGAGCGGGTTGGGCAACAACAAGCTTGATTTCACCAGTGTCGCCACTCACGAACTTGGTCACGTGTTGGGATTTGGCACCTCGACGGAATTCACGAACCTGATCCACAACGGCACCTTGTCCGGCACGAATATCGACACCATTGTGGCGACAGGCGTCAATCTTTCGCCGGACCATCAACACTTGGCCCAAGGGACAACCTCGAACGGCAACCCCGTATCGCTCCAGCCGACGTTGGCTGCCAACCGCCGCGTGACGTTCTCGGCGTTGGACTATGCGGTACTCAAGGACATCGGTTGGCAGGTTAGCAATACCCCGTCCGTCACACCGGCGACAACGACGACGACTCCCACGCCAACCGTGACGACCGTATTCACGGAATCAGTGCCGTCGAACACCTCAGCCATCGTTGCTGCAACTCCGCCGACGGTTCCGAGCGCGTTCGTGGGTTCAGAAGTCGTTAACCAGTTGCTCGCCGTGTCGGGCGGCAACAATGGCACCGTGCAACTCTACACCGGCGGCGCAAACAACGCCCTGACGCCCGTGGGTGGCCCGCTCACACCGTTTGTCAACTTCCAGGGTGCCGTCCGCACGGTGACCGCAGATGTCAACGGCGACGGAACCTTGGACGTGATCCTCGGAACTGGTCCTGGTGGTGGTTCGCAAATCCGGATTCTGAACGGGAAAACGCTGACCGATCTCGTGCCCCAATTCATGGCGTTTGAGTCGTCGTTCAACGGCGGGGTGTATCTCGCTGCGGCGGACTTCGACGGCGACGGGCGCGCCGAGATCATCATCTCCCCCGATCAGGGCGGTGGCCCTCGTGTCAAGGTCGTCGGCGTACAAGGCAGCACAATCCAAACCCGCGCCGACTTCTTCGGCATCAATGATTCCAGCTTCCGGGGCGGGGCACGGGTCGCCGCCGGGGACGTGAACGGCGATGGCCGCCCTGACCTGATCGTTGCCGCTGGCGTCGGCGGCGGGCCTCGGGTCAGCG
This sequence comes from Fimbriiglobus sp., assembly GCA_043716965.1. Taxonomy (GTDB): domain Bacteria; phylum Planctomycetota; class Planctomycetia; order Gemmatales; family Gemmataceae; genus Fimbriiglobus. Next base: position 6,015 of record JAYSXU010000836.1, on the reverse strand, counting down.
TCATCGACGGCAACTCCGTTCTGAGCAACACGCCCCGCAACCTGACCGCCGACTTCTTCGCCTTCGATCCGACACTACGAAACGGCGTCTACGTGACCGTCGGCGACCTGAACAACGACGGCTTCGGCGACCTGATCTTCGGCGCCGGCCCCGGTGGTGGCCCACGTGTTCGGGCACTCAGCGGTCAATCGCTGATTACTTCCGCCCTGCAAACTCCACTGGCGGATGTCTTCGTCGGCGATGTGAACCAACGCGGTGGCGTGCGCGTCTCCGCAAAAGATTTGAACGGTGACGGCCGAATCGAGATCGTCACCGGCAGCGGCACCGGCAACCAAGTTCAAGTGCTAAACGCCAGCGGCCTGACACCAGCCGGTTCGCTGGCGCCATTTGGTGTGAATGAACTGGATGGGATTTACGTGGGGTAAAGTAGCCAGGAAAGCCCATGAACGATCGTTCATGGGCTTTCTTAATCTTGAACTGTCTCCCAATACCCCGGCACAGGCGCGCTGAAGGCCATCTCCACTTTCGTGAACGGGTGCAACACGGTCAACTGCCGCGCGTGAAGCGCAATGACCCGGTCGCGTACTTCGCTTGCTTCCGGCCCAAACATCGTCGCGTTGCCATATTGCGAATCGCCCAACACCGGGTGGCCACGCCACGCGGACTGAACCCGGAGTTGGTGCATCCGCCCCGTGATGGGTGTCAATTCGAGTAGCGTTCCCGCCGGTACTTTTTGCACGACGCGGTATTCCAGCTTCGCTAACTTGGCGCCGGGTTCGTCGGGCTTGGCTTGGACGACTCGTGCTTCGTCCGGAACCTTGCGAAGCCAATCGTCCCACGCCCCGGACTCTGGGGAAACATCACCCGCCACGATTGCCCAGTACACCTTGCGAACCGTTCGCTGTTCAAATTGCGACTGCATCCGTTGCGCCGCTTTCGTATTTCGCGCAAACAGTACGACCCCCGAAACGGGTCGATCCAACCGATGCGGCACGCCGAGATAAACCCCGGCGGGCTTGGCGTATTTCACCTGGATGTAGTCCTTGACCCACGCCTCCAGGCACGGGATTCCCGCCGGTGCCTGCGTCAACAAGGGCGCCGGTTTATTCACCACGATGAGGTGGTGATCTTCAAACAGTATGCACGCCGGATCGAGTGACATGGGGTTCTTGGAGAGTGTGGCTTATTGTTTGGACGGTTTTGTAGGTCGTGGTCGAGTCTTCGAGGCCCGACACTCGACTGCGTTTAGACAGGATTCACAGGATAAAATCCGATCGTCAAAATCCTGTGTAATCCTGTTAATCCTGTCTAAAAGTCTTCTCGACCCTTCCAGTCGCTTGGTTAGATGCACTGTCGGGCCTCGCAAAGCCTCGACCACGACCTACAAGAACCGACAGCGCCCGGTTCAACTATCAAAGTACATGGCGAACTCGTAGGGGTGGGGGCGCATTCGGATGGCGTCCACTTCTTGGGTCCGTTTGTAGTGAATCCACGTGTCGATCACGTCTTCAGTGAACACTTCGCCTTGCAGCAGGAACTCGTGGTCCTGTTCGAGTGCCGTCAACGCCTCTGCGAGTGTGGCGGGCGGCGCGGGGACGTCTTGCAACTCTTCGGCGGGGAGGTCGTAGATGTCTTTATCGAGCGGCGGGCCGGGGTGGATTTTGTTGTTCACGCCGTCCAACATGGCCATCAGCATCGCGCTGAATGCGAGGTACGGGTTGGCCGCGCCGTCTGGCAGACGATATTCGAGTCGCCGCGATTTGGCGCGGGACGAATACACCGGAATGCGAATCGCGGCGGAACGATTCCGGTGGCTATAAGCGAGGCGTGTCGGGGCTTCAAAACCGGGGACGAGGCGCTTGTAACTGTTCGTCGTCGGGTTTGTGATCGCACACAACGCACGGGCATGTTTCAACAGCCCGCCGATGGCATACTCGGCCACTTCGGACAGGCCCGTCGAGCCGGTGCCGGCGAACAAGTTGGTGCCGTTTTTCCACAAGGAAGTGTGAACGTGCATCCCGCTGCCGTACTCCTCGAAGAGTGGCTTCGGCATGAACGTCGCCGTTTTTTTGTGCATGTGGGCGACGTTTTTAACCACGTACTTGTACTTCAGCACGTTGTCGGCGGCGTTGACGAGATCGGTGTACCGCACGTCGATCGAACACTGGCCGGCGGACGCTTTTTCGTGGTGATGGCTTTCGACTGTCAGCCCGCAGTCAATCATCTTGCGCATCATCTCGGACCGCAGGTCATGCATGTGGTCGGTCGGCGCACACGGGAAATAGCCTTGCCGATACGGGATCTTGTATCCGAGGTTCGGCTTCTCATCTCTGCCTGTGTTCCAGGCGGCTTCGACGCTATCGACGTAGTAGAACGCGGAGTGCGTAGTTTGGTCGAACTTCACGTCGTCGAACACGAAGAAATCCAGCGACGGCCCAAAGTTCGCGGTGTCCGCGAACCACTTGTACTTCATGTAATTGACGGCTTTGCGGGCGACGTTACGCGGGTCTTTCGAGTAGTCTTGCCGCGTGCTGGGGTCTTGAATGTTGCAGAGCAACACCAGCGTAACATCCTGACGAAACGGGTCCAGAAACAGGGTCTCCGGCTGCGGGACGACAAGCATGTCCGCTTCGTTGATTTTTTGCCACCCACGCAAACTGGAGCCGTCAAACCCGATGCCGTCCTCGAACGCATGTTCGTCGAGCATTTCGGCGGGGATGGTGACGTGCTTCCACAGCCCCGGAAAATCCATGAACCGGAGATCGACCGCTTTGACTTCTTTTTCACGCAGGAAAGCTAGCACTTCACGAGGCGTCACGGTGTCACTCAATGAACAATGTGCAAAAAGGCGGGAGCGAAGAGAGAGGAAGTTCCCGCGAGTGAAGTTGTTATACGAACCCCGAACACAGGATCACCCCAAAGCTCAGGGTTACGGACGCCTCGTCGCTACCCTGGGAACCACGGAGTGGTATCCTGATAGTCAACAAGTTCTTGGATCTGTCCGAGGTTGACCGATGCCGATGCCGGTGAAATCGTTGCCTGTCATGCAGAATTGGGATTGCCACAGTTGTGGGGAGTGTTGTCGTAGCTACCACGTCCGGGTTTCGGAAGTGGAGAAGGCTCGCATCGAATCGCAGAATTGGCACGAAGTCCCAGAAGTGGCGGGGGTCGCGGGGGTCGTCTTCGACAAGCCGTTCGGCAGCCACCGGTTGAACCACCGAGACGACGGGGCTTGTGTGTTCTTGGGGCCGGAAAATCGCTGCCGCATTCACGCCAAGTTCGGCGCGGCCGCGAAGCCGATGGCGTGCCGCATTTATCCGTTCATCCTGGTGCCGGTCGGGGACCATTGGCGGGTCAGCCTGCGAATGGCTTGCCCGTCTGCCGTGTCAAACCTGGGGCGACCGCTCGCGGACCACGCCGAGGATTTGAAAGAGTACGTGGCATTGATTGAGGCGGACGCGGGCGGCACGATGTTGCAATCCGGCACCCAATCGCTGCCCGCACCGGAATTGCAAACCGGGCAGGCCACAACGTGGGCCGATTTGCAGTGGTTCGCTAGGTCACTGGCAGCGCAAATCGCGGACGACTCGACGCCGATCGACCACCGGCTCCGCAAGATCATTGCTATCGCGGACCTGTGCCGAAAATCGCGGTTCGAGAAGGTGAGCGGTAGTCGGCTGAAGGAATTCCTGGATGTCATCTCCGGAGCGGTCGCCGAAGACGTGCCGTTGAACGCCAAGGATGTCGCCGAACCCACCTGGCTTGGCCGCGTCGTCTTCCGACAGATGGTGGCGATTTATGCCCGCAAGGACGCGGGATTGAATCCAGGTATTGCCAGCAAGAGCCGGTTGATCCGCATCAAGGCGGCGTGGCGATTTGCAGTGGGTCGAGGGCCGATTCCCCGACTTCACGGCTTGATGCCAGCGACCACGTTCGAGCAAGTCGAACGCCCCGCCGGGCCACTCAGTGAAACATCACAAGAGTTGCTGACACGGTTCTATCAGGTGAAACTGGAGTCGTTGCAATTCTGCGGACCGACAAACTTCCGCCGTCAATTCTGGCCCGGACTGGACTCACTGATCCTGACGTTCCCCGCCATCCAATGGCTCAGCCGCGTCTTCAGTGCCAACGGCGAGCGTAGCCGCGATGACGCGATGAAACTCGCCGTGCAAGTGGTGGACAACAACTTCGGCTTCAACAAACTACTCGGGGCCAGCCGACAAACCTGGGCCACGCAAACCCTCACCGATCGTGGCGAACTCGCCAAACTGGTGGCGTGGTACGCGCGATGAGCGGAAAGAAGTTTCACCACGAATTACACGAATAGAACGAATCAGAATTCTAAGCAATGATTGTGATGCAGGAAAACTGATCCGCAAGTAATGTACGAAGCTCCTAGCAATCCTGATTTCTTATGCTTTATTCGTTGGATTCGTGTTATTCGTGGTGGCAAACTGGGCTAGAACAATTCCTCGATCACCCGCCCGGTCGTCGCTAACCCCATGCTGGCGGTTTGCTCGCTGGTTAGCCCGACGGCGTGTTGGACCGTGGCGCACAAGTCGCCCGGTGACAACGGGGTGTCAGCGGGGGCGAAGGCGCGGGCGTCGCTAGTGCCTAGCACCCGGCCGCCCTTCACGCCACCGCCTGCCAACACTGCTGAGTAACAACCCGGCCAGTGGTCGCGGCCGGCTTTGTTGTTGATCTTCGGTTCGCGTCCAAACTCGCCGACGGCAAGCACCAACGTGGTCTTCAACAGGCCGCGTTGGTCGAGGTCGCGTACCAACGTACTCATCGCTTGATCGAGCCAAACGGCGTGACGGTCCTGCATGATTTGGAAGTTGCGGTAGTGGTGATCCCAACCGCCATCGCCGCTGTCTTCTTCCGCTTCGACGTGGTCGCTCCAATTGACCTGCACGAACGGCACACCCGATTCCACCAACCGCCGCGCGAGCAAACAGGACTGCCCAAAGCGAGTGTGACCGTACTCCGCAGCAACCTTCACTGGCTCTTGCGACAGGTCGAACATCTCCCGTGCCGAGGGAGAAGTTAACATGGCAAACGCCCGACTCCGGTAATCGTCGATGGCGTTGGCGCGTTGAGCGTACTCCAGTTTTTTCTCGGTGGCCGTGAGCGCACTCATCAAACTGTGTCGGTCGGTTAGCCGCTCCGGGGTGAGGTTGATCGGCAGTTCCAGAGCAGGAACTTTGGTGCCGTGGATCGGGTCGTACTCCAATCGAAACGGATCGACCGTGGCCCCGAGCGGGCCGCCACCTTCGCCGATGATCGCTTTTTTACCTTGATGCAGTTTGCCACCGATGACGAGAAACGGCGGTAAGTCCGTGGCCCGTCGCCCTGCACCGCTCATCAGGGCTTTGGCCACCACGGAGCCAGTTGCGGGGCGTGCGGAACCGGGTAGCGGTTTGCCGTCCAACCCGGTACCCCCTGCCGCGCTGCCGGTCAGGCCAATGGTGCCCGCGATGCCGTGGTCGTTCGACTTCGACACTAGTGTCCGGACCACCGCGAGCTTGTCCGAAACCCCGGCCAACTTCGGGAACAGTTCACAAAACCGCACCCCCGGAATGCGAGTCGGGATCGTGCTAAACGGCCCACGATATTCGATCGGCGCGTTCGGCTTCGGGTCGAACGTGTCCAACTGACTTGGGCCACCCCACAGCCACAACAGAATCACCGCTTTCGCCGACCCAGGGGTGAGGCCGCCACTTTCCTTAGCGCGCAAAAAGTCCGAAAGCGACAAGCCCAAAACCGACGATGCTCCCACCTGCAAAAACGCCCGCCGGTCCCACGACGAACAAGTCCGCGTCGCCTGACGACCCAGATGCAGCATGGCAACGACCCCGAGCTAACACGAAACATCACGTAGCAGATTGTTGCTTATTTGGGGATGCTTGGGAAGTGGCAACTTCGGAATACACGAATGTGGGGTGTAGTCAGGCGTGCGGCATGTGATCGTGTACCCTGGCGAACGGCGTGACGTCAGTCCGCCGGTGTGCGTCA
>JAYSXU010000835.1:0-7890 GCA_043716965.1 Fimbriiglobus sp. | reverse complement strand
ATCATCGGGCGGGACTTGCACCAAGAAATCCCGATGGTGCGACTCGACCCGCAATACCGCATTTTGTTCGGTGGCAACGGCGAGTTGCTTTGTTCGCCGAATCTGGACAAGATGGCGGACGCAGTCGGTAAACTGAATCCGGAAGATGGCAAAAACGTCCGCCGCTTCATCGACGAAAACCGCGTCAAGCTGGAACGCTTTCGCCCTGCCTTGGAAAGCCCGTTTTTAAGCTGGCGTGACCTCATCAGTTGGGACTTGATGAAGTTGCTGCCTATCTTGCGACCGTGGAAATCGGTCGAAGGCGAACTGCAACGCTACTTCACCGACCCGCGCACCCGGCTCGCGTTTTCGTTCCAGTCGAAGTACCTCGGCATGTCGCCGTTCAATTGCCCGAGTCTGTTCACGATCCTCTCGTACCTGGAATACGACTACGGCGTCTGGCACCCGATCGGCGGGTGTAGTGCCGTCAGTGAAGGCATGGCCAGGATTGCCCGCGAACTCGGTGCGGTTGTATCTACCGACGAGACGGTCACCGAGGTGTTGTTCGAGGGCAAGAAAGCGGTCGGCGTCAAAACCAATCACGGGACACATCACGCCGATGCGATCGTGATTAACGCGGACTTCGCCCAGACCATGAAGAAGCTGATCCCGAATAAATTGCGGCGCCGCTGGACGGACGAAAAGCTGGAAAAGAAGCGGTATTCGTGCTCGACGTTCATGATGTACTTGGGCATCGAAGGGCGGTACGACAACCTGCATCACCACACCATCTACACGTCCGGCGATTACCTCGGCAACCTGAACGACATCGAGAAAAATCAGTGCCTGTCGCCGGACCCGTCGTTCTATGTCCAGAACGCGGGCGTCACGGACGACACGCTTGCCCCGCAGGGGATGAGCACGCTGTACCTGCTCGCCCCGGTGCCGCACCAAAACGCCAAGCTAGATTGGGCGAAGGAGAAGCAGCGGTTCCGCGACCTCCTGATACAGCAACTCACGAAGGTCGGCGTCACCGATGTCGAAAAGCGAATCCGCTACGAGAAGATCGTGACCCCGGACGATTGGGAAAACCAATACGAAGTGTACCGCGGCGCGACGTTCAACCTCGCCCACAACCTGACGCAGATGCTGCACCTCCGCCCGCGTAACCGCTTCGAGGATCTCGACAGCGTCTACCTCGTCGGCGGCGGCACGCACCCCGGCAGCGGCTTGCCGGTGATCTACGAATCCGCCCGCATCACGAGCCGGTTGTTACTGCAAGACTTCGGCCATGCTACGGACTGGCTCGGCGAACCCGGCGCGAAAGAAGAACCTGTCGTGTCCGTGGCGAAGTAGAATGCTCGGTTGATGTGAAAATATTCACCACAGAGACACAGAGGCACAGAGAAAACCAGAACAGTTTTGAATGGATTTCTCTGTGTCTCTGTGGTAAAAATTGCTTTTTGACCGCACTAAACTGCGTGACACTTATGTTTTGAGGGCTGTTCCGTGGCATCCGTGAATCATTCGCAGCGGGTCGGGGTAATCGGTGGTGGCTTAGCCGGGTTAGCGAGTGCTTGCACGCTGGCGGCACGGGGCTACGACGTCGTGCTGTTCGAGAAAAGTTCCTGGCTGGGCGGGAAAGCCGTGCAGCTCAACGAAGCCGGGTTCCGCTTCGACATGGGGCCGACGATCCTGACAATTCCCAGTGTGCTGAACCGCATCTTCACCGAAGCTGACCGGCGCATGGGTGATTACCTCGACCTTGTCAAACTGGACCCGCAGTGGCGGTGTTTCTTCACCGATCAATCCGTCCTCGATCTCGTCTCGGATGTTGAGGTGATGGCGAAGAAACTTGAAGCGTACTCGCCCACCACCCGTTCCGCTGAAGGCTACCGCGAATTCCTCACTTTGTCGGACCGACTGCACCAAGTTTCGGAAAAGTATTTCTTCTGGAAGTCGATCGGCGGCATCGCGGACATGATCGACATGAAGGCCGGTTTTTCGCCGAAAATCCTCAGCGATGTCATGAGTATGCGGATGGGCCGCAGCGTGGCCGGCACCGTGCGGAAGTATGTTTCGGACAGTCGCGTTTCGCAAATGCTCGACCACTTCGTGCAGTACGTGGGTTCGTCGCCCGATGCGTCCCCCGCGGTGCTGTGTGGCATTGCCCACATGCAGACCAACGACGGCGTGTGGTACCCGATGGGCGGCACACGAGCCGTCCCCGAAGCCCTGGTGAAGCTGGCCACGGAACTCGGGGTCGAGTTCCGTACTGGGGTCGGCATCCGCAAAATTCTGCTGAACGAACCGCAAGACACGGTGACCGGCGTTGAAACCGATACGGGCGAACGGGTCGAACTGTCCGCAATCGTGTCCAACGCGGACAGCGTTCGGACCCACCGGGAACTGATCAACGGTGCGGCTCCCCTAGCGGTCCGGAAGTTCGAGAAGCGCCGCAAGTACGAACCCGCGTGCTCCGGGGTCGTGCTGTACCTCGGCTTGAACAAAGCCTACGACCACCTCCTGCACCACAACTTCGTGTTCAGCCATAACCCGGAAGACGAGTTCGACTTCATCTACCACAAGGGCGAACCCGCACCCGACCCGACGTGCTACTTGGCCGCCACGTCCCGCACCGAACCCGGCACCGCGCCGCCCGGCGGCGAGGCGCTGTATGTGTTGGTTCACACGCCCTACTTGCGACCGCACCACGACTGGTCGAAGATGTTCCCCGCGTACCGCCGGGTGATTTTTAACAAACTCAAAACGACCGGGCAAATGCCGGACATCGAGAGTCGAATAGTATTTGAATCGCACCTGACGCCGCAAGACATTCACGACCGCTACCGGGTTTTGGACGGCGCGATCTACGGCCTCGCCAGTCACGGGAAATGGCTCGGCGCCTTCAAACCGGCGAACCGCTCCCCGGACGTGAAGGGCCTCTACTTCGCCGGCGGCGCGGCGCACCCCGGCCCCGGGATGCCGATGGTGTTGATGTCCGGTTGGATCGCCGCAGATACACTGGACCAGAATAAAGTTGTGCCGAAAACTCGCCCGGCCATGACCACGTGAGCGGAAAAATTGTATAGCCTAACTTCGATGATTAAACACGACCAAGCACTCCCCGTATTACTGCCGATCAAGTGGAACTGGCTGTTCCACGGATTCCGGCGCTACGTCATCCGCTTCGTGCGGAAAAATTTCCACGCCGTTCGGCTGTCGAAAACAAGCGAACCGTGGCCGAATGTGGACGTCCCGATCGTGGTCGTGCTGAACCACCCGGCCTGGTGGGATCCGATGATTGGCACCGTGTTGAGCTACGAATTCCCGACCGACGAACAATACGCGGCGATCGAAGCGGCAGCCGTGCGCAAGTACCCGCTGTTCACCAAAATGGGCTTCTTCCCGGTCGATACGCAGTCCTTACGCGGGGCCGCGGAGTTTCTACGGATGTCGCTCGCCATTCTTTCCCAGCCTAAACGGGTGGTCTGGATTACCGCCCAAGGCCGCTTCATGGACGCCCGCACGCGCCCGCTCGGGTTGCGGTCCGGGGTCGGCCACCTAGCCGCCCGGCTTGAGCGGGGACTCATCCTCCCGGTCGCGCTGGAATACTCGTTCTGGACCGAACGCACGCCCGAAGCCCTCGTCCGCGTGGGCACGCCGATTGATGTTACGGAAGCCCAAGGTCGTTCCGGGAAAGAGTGGACCATGCGGATCGAAGAAGCACTGACGGAGACGCTCGACGGGCTGAACGCCGAAGTCATGTCCCGCGACCCGGACCGCTTCACGATCCTGATCGCCGGTAAAACGGGTGCGGGCGGGGTGTACGATTTATTGCGGCGACTGATCTCGTGGGCACGCGGTAAGAAGTTCGACCCGAGACACCATACCGCGTACCCGATCGCCATCACGAAAGGCGCGACGTGAGCGTCCTGACTGCGCTGATTGGGGCCGCACTTTTCTTCGCCGGCTTCCCCGCACTGCTGTACTTCCGCAATACCAAGCTGTTCCGCCCGCCGGCAATTCTTCGCACTGACAACCCGTTGTCACCGCCCCAAGTTTCCGTCCTCATCCCGGCCCGCAACGAAGAAAAGTCGATCGGGGCCGCGTTACATGCAGTGCTGCTAACCACGGGCGTCGAACTCGAAGTGATTGTTCTGGACGACCATTCCACGGACGGCACCGCGAAAATCGTCCAGGAATGTGCCGCAAATGATGCACGTGTACGACTGGAACAGGCCCCGGACTTACCCGACGGGTGGTGCGGCAAACAACACGCCTGTTACACATTAGCGAAGCACGCCAAGTTCCCGATCCTGACATTCCTGGACGCCGATGTCCGACTGGCACCCGACGCGATTGCCAGAATGGTTGGGTTTCTCACGTCAAGCAACACACAATTGGTCAGCGGATTTCCCCGCCAAGAAACCGGCACACTTCTCGAAAAACTTGTCATTCCGCTCATCAACTGGTTGCTCATGTGCTACCTACCAATGGCCACGATGCGGAAGGATAAGCGACCCGGATTCGGCGCCGGATGCGGCCAATGGTTCATGACGCGACGCGAGGACTACGACACAATCGGCGGGCACAGTGCGGTGAAATCGTCGTACCACGACGGCGTAAAGTTGCCACGTGCTTATCGCAGTGCGGGAATGACCACCGACGTGTGTGATGCCACGAATCTTGCAACTTGCCGAATGTATCACGACGCTTCGCAAGTCTGGTTCGGCCTGGCAAAAAACGCCGGCGAGGGACTCGGTTCGCCGAAGTTGATCGGGGTCTGGACGATCTTGCTATTCACGGGTCACGTGTTGCCATTCCTGCTGCTCGCTGCCTATTCATGGTTAATAACCTGGGAACGGATCGCAGTGTGTGCCGCGATCGTCCTTTGCTACCTCCCACGATTCGATGCCGCAATCCGCTTCCGGCAATCCTGGCTCGGTGCGGTGATGCACCCGGTCGGAATAGCGGCTTTATTAAGCATTCAGTGGTACTCATTGATCCGGACCGTGATCGGTAAACCCGTCGGCTGGAAAGGCCGAACGCACCCGAACGTATTACACCCCTGATAACATAGTGGCTGCTCCATGACAGATTTTTCACACCTTCCCGCGTATGTTATCATTGGTGCTACGGGTGGCATTGGGTCCGCACTATGCCGACAATTGGCAACCACGGGATCACGCCTGATGTTGGTCGGCCGATCCAGTGAGCGGTTGGAAAATCTAGTCGCGGAATTGCAATCGATCAAAGCAGGATATTATCTATCATTCGTCGCCGACGCGACCAAATCTTCCGAAGTCGATGCTGCATTCAAGAGCGTGGGAGAATCATTCGCCAAGATCGACGGCGCCGTGAACCTTGTCGGGTCGATCTTTTTGAAACCCTCACATCTCACGTCGGACGATGAGTTTGAAACCACACTAACGCTCAACTTGCGAACCGGGTTTTACATACTCAGGGCCGCGGCTAAAACAATGTTGGAAACGGGCGGCTCGATCGTTTTGATGTCTACCGTGGCGACGCAAATTGGGTTGGCCAACCACGACGCGATCGCTGCGGCCAAAAGCGGGATCAACGGCTTGGTAATTGCCGGCGCGGCCAGCTACGCGGGTCGAGGCATCCGAGTGAACGGCGTGGCACCGGGACTGGTCCGCACCCCACTTGCCGCGAAAATCACGTCGAACGAGTTGGCGTTGAAGGCGTCAACAAGCATGCACCCGCTCGGACGCATTGGGGAGCCGGACGACGTGGCCACGGCAATTGCGTGGCTGTTGAACCCGGCGACCAGTTGGGTCACCGGGCAGATCATTTCCGTGGACGGCGGCATGTCCACCGTGAGAGGCAAGTAACAATTGTTGCCGTCAAACGTCCAAATCTTCCATCGTGGCTTGGTCGGCTTTCTCCATGATAAATTGATACCGCGGCTCGGCGTCCTTACCAAGCAAATCCACGAACGTGTTGTTGGCTTCAATCAATTCTTCAATGTGAACTTTCAAAATTGTTCGGGACTTCGGGTCAAGCGTTGTCGTAGCCAGCGTCCGAAACGGCATTTCGCCAAGCCCCTTAAACCGCGTGATGTCAGGTTTGGCAGTCGTGCGCAGCCCGGACAAAATCCGTTCCTTGTCGGCGTCGTCCTTCGCCCAGTACGTTTCCTTGCCCACGTCAATCCGGTACAGTGGCGGTTGCGCGATGAAGATGTGCCCCTTGCGAATCAACTCGATCATGTGACGGAAAAAGAAATCGAGCATCAACGTTGTAATGTGATACCCATCCGCGTCGGCGTCCATCAGCAGTATGATTTTCCCGTACCGCAATCCCTCGTACCGGAACTTATCTTCGCCCGCACCAGTGCCAATGGCATTAACTAAATCGCCAAGTTCTTGGTTCTGAAGAACCTTCGATGTGGTCAACCCTTCACCGTTGAGAATCTTGCCACGCAGGGGTAGTACGGCTTGCGTGTTGTTATTGCGACCCTGTTTCGCGGAACCGCCGGCGGAGTCCCCTTCGACGATGAAGAGTTCCGTTTCGTCGCGGTCGGTCGATTTGCAATCGGCCAACTTGCCGGGCAAACTCAGGCGACGGCTGCCGACAGTTTTGCGCTTGACTTCGGACGCCGCCGCCCGTGACGCTTCACGCGCTTTTGCCGAAAGTACGATCCGCCCGATGATCTGGTCGGCGGCCGTTTTGTTGTTGTTCAACCACGACTCCAGTGCAGGCCGCACGAAGTTGTCGATGGACGCTTCGAGTTCGGGGTTATTCAATTTCTCCTTAGTTTGGCCCTGAAACATGGGTTCGCGGACGAAAACGGAAAGCACGGCAACCACGCCTTCCCGAATGTCTTCCGCCGTAATCTTCAGCCCCTTGGTCGCTTTTTTGACTTCGGCGTGGGTCTCGGTGTAGCCGTTGATCGCCTTGCGAATCGCCGCCTTCAACCCGTTCTCGTGCGTGCCGCCGGACGCCGTGCGGATGCCGTTGACGTAACTGCGAATGGACTCGTCGGTCGATTCCGTCCACTGCAACGCGACCTCGATCTTCTCGCCGTTCTCGCGCTTGGCGGTGAACGCCACCTCGGTGACGGGGTTCTTTTGCGTGTTTTTCACCAGCTTCGTCAGGTACTCGGGGATACCGTTGGGGTGGCTATACTCGACCGTTTCGCCGTTGGCTTCGTTCTTAAACGTAAACTTCAGTCCACTGTGGATAAACGACATGTCTTCGAGACGGGCCTTTAATACTGCGGCGTCGAAGTGGGTGATTTTGAATATGGTCGAGTCGGGTTCAAAGTATATTGTTGTTCCATGTCCGCGTGCGGGGCCGACCTTCTCAAGTTTAGTCGTCGGGGCACCCTTTGCATAACTTTGTTGATACTCATATCCATCCCGCTTCACCGTCGCAACTAACTTGCGCGAGAGGGCGTTAACGACCGATGCCCCGACGCCGTGTAACCCGCCTGAATGGAAATAGCCGCTGTCTTCGGCCCCGAATTTACCCCCCGCGTGTAACACGGTCAGGACTAATTCGAGGCCGCTTTTCTTGTGCTTGGGGTGGATGTCAATCGGGATGCCACGCCCGTTATCTTGCACCGTGATGGCGTCGTTGGATTTGTGCAAGATCATGGTGATATTGTCGGCGTAACCGTTCAGATGTTCATCGACCGAGTTGTCTACAATCTCCCACGCCAAGTGGTGCAACCCCTTCGCATCCACCCCGCCGATGTACATGGACGGACGCTTACGGACCGGCTCCAATCCCTCCAGAACTTGAATCGAGTCCGCCGCCGTATATTTAGCAGATGCATTGATTGTGGTGTTCATTGCTGTCTCGATTGTAATATTTTATCACCATTTCACTTCATCCGAATAGCGTCCCGTCGCCGTTCTTCTCAGTCTCTTTGGGCCGCTTTTC
>JAYSXU010000834.1:0-2675 GCA_043716965.1 Fimbriiglobus sp. | reverse complement strand
TGATTTCATTCGTCTGATTCGTGTGATTCGTGGTTCCATGTCCGATCGCCGGGATCACTTCGGCCATTCAAATGTGAGCGGTTGGAGGTCCACTTGCGGGCCGCCGATTGTGATTTTGTCGCCCAATACCCCTTCGCGGCCTTTGTGGAAGCCGTCTTCGTGCCAGTAGACCAGTCGCCAGTTGCCTGCGGGGGCTAGTTTGATTTCAAAGTTCCCGTCGTCGTCCGTGATCGCAAAGTAGGGGTGGTCGAAGACCCGTAACCGGCCTGCCATCCACGGGTGAAGGTCGCACTTGAAGGGAATTGGCGTGGATTGGGCGACGAGTGGGTTGTCCGCTTGATACGACTTGCCGACGGGAATCGTGATGTTGAACGCCGTTTCGCCGCTGTAATTGACGTTGTGCGGCACGGTCGCGCTGTTCTTGATTTCGAGCGTGTCACCAGCCCGTGCGGCAAGAATGCGGGGCACGAACTGACAGCACGGTTGGTCGATAATGTGATGCCGCGATGCGGCGTTGGTTAATGTCGGGTGAACGCGGTCGCGGGGGAAAACGTCTTTGCGGTCGGTTGAATCCGGACGGAGCCACACGATCACGTTCTTCAAGCCGCGATTCTTCGGGTTAATGACGATGTTTTCGTACACCAACTCGCCATCTTTCAAACAGTGTTCGCGGTCGCTCGTCACTTCGATACGCTTCGGTTCCGATTTGAATGCTTGTGGCACCACCACGCGACCACGAAGGGTGACCCAATTGGTGTCCACGTTTGGCGGGCTAATCTCCCGCGGCATCGGCAACGTGGCGGGGACAAAGTCGCGGGGCATCGGGGCCGGTTCAATTACCGCGTTCGATTCAACCCCAGGTACGACGGGAATCTTGTTCTCACCCGTCAGTTGAACAACGCCCCCGATCAGTACCCCGACAAGCACGACGATACTAATCCCAACTTTCAAACCCACAGTGCTAGCCGTAACCGCTTGTGCCATCGCTGCCACGGATGTCGCCACGACCGTGCCGGTTTTGATACTGCCTGCAACGGTCACAGTGGCTTGCACCAAGTTTAACGGGACGCTGGCCGTTGCCGTGGAGGCGAAGAACGATCCGGCGATGAGTGCCGCCCCGAGTGTCGCGCCGCGATTGGTGAGCCGGGCACGCAGGATCACTTTCGCGTCTTCGAGGCGACGACGGAGGGTACTGAGACTCCAACCGAGTTCTTTGGCGGCTTCGTCCTGCGTTTTTTCCCGATAGAAACATTCGATGACCGGCACCCGGAGGTTGTCCGGCAGTCGCTCCAGTTCTTCGTCCAGTAACTTCAAAAGTTCATCCCAATCGGGCGTGGTCGAAGTGCGTTCCGGCACCGCATCGCCGGGCAACGGGGTGGTGTTCGCCGTTCGCCGAAGTTGTTGGCGTCGTGCAGCGAGTGCCACCCGTCGCGCTGTGCCGAACAACCAATTCGCCAGCGACGGGCCGACTTCAACGCGGTCCGCTTTCTGGGACAACACCAGAAAGGTGGCTTGAAACGCATCATCCGCAAGGTGGGCGTCACGCAAGATTCGCTTGCACACACCGAGTACCAGCGGCCCGTGCCGAATCACCAGTCGGGTAAACGCGGCCTGATCGCCCGTCGCCGCGAAGCTGGCCAGTAGGGAGCGGTCGTCATCTCCAGTCGGGTTCGCTCGACTGGCCGTGCGAAACCGAATCGGCATGGGATGAACTCCTGGCGGGAACGAGGTCTACACAAGTATGTCCGCGCCGGGTTGGAATCGGTCACTAAAATTCCATCCGCTAGCCAACCTTCATGAACCCACCGAAGATCAACAGCAGAATCGTGATGCCCAACACCAAGCGGTACGCAACGAACGCGAACATCGTGTACCGGCGTAAGAAGCTCAGCAACCACGCGATTGCGATGTAGCCCACGATCGCGGACACCACTAACCCCACGGCTAGTGACAGGGCGTCGTCACTGGACGCGAACAGGCTCGGTGGCATGTCCGGGTCGGGGTGTTTGAAGTGCTTGTACTCGTCATAAAGCTCCTTCATACCCGCACCGAAGACGCTGGGCAGTGATAGCAAAAACGAGAAGCGGGCGGCGGTTGGGCGGGACAGCCCGGCGAACAGCCCGCCGGTAATCGTCGTCCCCGATCGGCTCGCGCCGGGCATCAGCGCCGTGACTTGCCACAACCCGACCATGAGCGCTTGCCACCACCGCAAATCCGTTTCGCCCGTCTCCGGTTCACTCCGCTGTTGTCGTCGCTTCACCCACACTTCGGACGCGGCCATCAGCAGCGCGAACACGATCGCCACGACCGCCATCGTGGGCAAGTCGTAGAAGGTTTTCTTCAACCACGATTTGAACAGCCCGCCCATGATGACGACCGGGATCGTGCCCAAAACAATCAGCCACGCCATGCGGGATTCCGGCGTGCTGGCGAATTTCAACTGGCGAACGTCCCGAATCACCGCAGTCGTCAGGGTCCAAATGTCCTGGCGAAAATAGGCCAGTACCGCGACGAGCGTGCCGAGTTGGATCACGGTCGTGAACGCATCGTCGGGGTGTGGGTGGCCGAGCATTTGCCGCACGAACAACAGGTGGGCGGTGCTGCTGATCGGCAAAAATTCCGTCAACCCCTGCACCACCCCGAGCAAGATCGCTTCCCAAATCGGCATCCGTGTA
>JAYSXU010000833.1:0-7949 GCA_043716965.1 Fimbriiglobus sp. | reverse complement strand
GCATTTGCAAGAACGGCAGATACATCAGCACGATCAGGAGTAATGGAGCGCCAAGGATGTTGAACAACGGCGCCGCCGGGAAGTGTTGCCGACCTAGCGCCAACAGTGATACCGGAATCACCAGCCAAACAAACGCGCCCGCAAATCCCCGCAGTCCCAGCCAGAAGTAGTACGGCAGCCGCAAGGACATGACCGTGTCCCACACCGCGTCGCGGGACTGAGAGTAGTACCCGCCCTGCAGCACACGCAATCCGACCGTGATGAAGTTAAACGGCCACACGAAGTAACGTAATTTCCCGCCACGCGCACAGACCGTCAGAATGTGAAACGCCGTGACCCCGATCAACACGAACAACCCGACCCGCCACATCAACGCAATTCGACTGCCAGGTTCAATGATCGACGCCGACACGGTGAGGTCCGACACGAAGCGAACTGGTAACAACAGCAACCAAATTCCCAGGACGACCCCACCCACCCGCCCCGCTAACCGGACGCCGATAAAGCCGTCCCGCAGCCGCCCCGTTCGCGCCACCCGCCCACCGGCTTCGAGCATGTAGCCCAAGCTCAAAAATTGCACGACTGGAATCGCGGCAAGAACGGCCAACCCGACGAACAACGACACCACCCCGAAGCACCACTCGATGACCGACGTGACAAAATAGAACGCCCGCAACACGAAGGGCGAACGCCGTTCTTCCGACGCCAACGGCAGTACCAACGGCACATCAACGATCGGTGTGCCGACAATCAATCGTCGCGCCTGAATGACCGGGCGTCGGGTTGTTTCAATGGAATCGTTCATACCCAGTGATACCCCGATCGGCGGCGCCGGTTTCAACGTGTGCTAAGTTTCTAGCACGCTTTGGGTGTAACGAAGCATGATTCACCACAGAGGGCACGGAGAGCCACAGAGCAAATCCAACTCATGATTTTTCTTCTCTGTGGCTCTCCGTGCCCTCTATGGTGAAACGGTTTTGATTGAACAGTCAGCAGCCGTGTTGAAACCTTCCCCAGTGCGGCGTGGTACAGCTTGTTGCAATCTCCCAACAGGGTCTGGATATGATCTGGCTTCGCAACGTGTTGTTCATCGGTCTGGTGTGTGGTGGCGTGATCGCTCTGGGCGCGAACCTCATGCCACCCCGTGAACCGACGCCGATCACGAAGTACGACGTTGATACCTACCGTGACATCGAGTTTGTTGCTAGTGTCGCGCGGGTGGACAATTCGTTCCGCGACCAGTGGAAGAAAGAAGCGATTCAACCCGTCGCCGTCGCCCCGGATTTACTGGTTGCACGGCGGCTGTCGCTGGGGTTGATGGGCACCGTGCCGTCGCTGGAAGAGATTCGTCAACTTGAAGCGCTGCCACCCCAGGACCGTTTACCGTGGTGGCTCGATCACATCCTGCACGACCGCCGGTTTGCCGATTACTTCGCGGAACGCTTTGCACGGGCCACAGTCGGGACCGAAGACGGGCCGTTTATTCTGTACCGCCGTCGGCGTTATGTGTCGTGGCTGAGTGATGAGTTAGCCAAGAACCAGCCTTACGACCACATCGTGCGCGACATGATCGCCGGTGAGGGACTGTGGACCGACAAGCCCGCAACCAACTTCATCAGCGTGACGTTGCAGAATGACAACGACAAGAAAAACGTACCCAATCCGGTGCGGCTCGCGGGACGTGTGACACGGGCGTTTCTCGGGCTAAGGCTCGATTGTGCGGAGTGCCACAACCACCCGTTTTCGTCCTGGAAAAAGCGGGATTTTGAAGGCTTCTCCGCGTTCTTCGGCCAAACGCACGTCGGCATGACCGGGATTTACGACGGCCCCGGTGAATACGAAGTCGAAGACCGCAAGACGCAAGAAAAGTCGATCGTGGCTCCGCACGTGCCGTTCGCCGAAGACTTGCTACCCAGCACCGGAACGCGACGACAACAACTCGCTGCATGGGTGACGCATGCGAAGAATCCGTATTTCGCCAAAGCCACCGTGAACCGCGTTTGGGCGTTGATGACTGGCAAGCCGCTAGCCGACCCCATCGACAACCTCGAAACCGAAACCCCGATCCCGGCGGCGTTGCAGTTCCTGGCGGACGATTTCGTTACCCACAATTACGACCTGCAACGGTTGATCCGGGTGATTGCTAGCAGCGGAGTGTTCCGGCTGGCGAGCGAGTCGGACCGAGAGATCGGCGAGGCGGAAGAAAAAGCCTGGGCGATTTTCCCACTCACCCGGTTACGACCGGAACAAGTTTCGGGCAGCGTTCTGCAAGCGGCGTCGGTCACCACGAGTGATTCCCAAGCTTACATCCTGCTGCGGCTCATGCGATTCGGCCAGCAAAACACCTTCCTGCAACGCTACGGCGACAGCGGCGAAGACGAGTTCGACAATCGGGGCGGCACGATCCCACAACGCTTGCTACTAATGAACGGCGAACTCGTCCGCGAACGCATCAAGGAAAATCCGATTAACGCCTCCTCGCGGATCAGTTTCCTCGCGCCGGACGACCCCCGCGCGTTGGAAGTGTCGTACCTTGCCACGCTGACCCGCCGTCCCACACCCGCTGAAACCGCATACTTTGAAGCGTTTCTGCGCGACCCGGAACTGAAACGGGCACACCGCCTCGAAGACATTTTCTGGACACTGATTAACGCCACGGAGTTCTCATGGAACCATTAACACACACCGAGATGCACCGCCGTGGCTTTTTTCGATTGGCGGGTGCTGCCGGGTTGACGTGGCTGACGCCGGTTAGCCAAATGCTCGCCCGCGCCGCCGAAGCACCCGCCAAAAAGGGGCAACCGGCGCAGTCGATCATCATGTTGTGGATGAGCGGCGGGCCGAGTCAACTCGAAACCTTCGACCCGAAACCTGGCACCCGCATCGCCGCCGGAACCGGCGCGATCGACACTGCCGTGAAGGGCATTCAACTCGCGCCGGGTTTGGAACGCACGGCGGAACACATGCCGTCGATTACGTTGTTGCGGTCGATAGTGAGCAAAGAAGGTGACCACGAACGCGGGGCATACGCACTCAAAACCGGCTTCCGCCCGGACCCTACGGTTGTTCACCCCTCGATTGGTGCGATCCTGTGCCACGAATTGCCCGTTGTCGGAACCGACATCCCGCGTCACGTCAGCATCCTGCCCGGCCAATGGCCCAACCGGGGCGGGTTTCTCGGGGACCAATACGACGCCTTCCGCACCGACGACCCCGCCGGTGCCGTTCCCGATACGTTGTCGTTCCTTCCCGCACAGCGTGATGAACTGCGGTTGAAGCACCTGGAAGTGGTCGAAGGCGCCTTTGCCCAAGGCCGGCAAAAGCGTGCCGACAGCACGCAACACCGGGCCACCCTCGAAGGTGCCCGCAAGATGATGACATCGGAGCAACTCAAAGCCTTCGATGTGTCCAAAGAGCCGCTGGCGTTGCGGCAAGAGTACGGCGACACGGCGTTCGGTCGTGGCTGTCTGGCGGCCCGGCGGTTGATCGAAGTCGGCGTGCGTTGCGTGGAAGTGACGCTCGGCGGGTGGGACACCCACGCCAACAACCATGCGTTCCACACGACGAATTTGAAGATTCTCGACCCGGCGTTCGCGGCCCTGTTGAAAGATTTGAAGGCGCGCGGTCTGCTCGAAAAGACCGTCGTCGTCTGTGGTGGCGAGTTCGGTCGCACCCCGACCCTTAACCCCGCCGGTGGCCGCGACCACTGGCCGACCGGCTTCAGCATCGCCGTGGCCGGGGGTGGATTCCGCGGCGGTCAAGTCGTCGGCGAGACCGACCCCGAAGGCAAGAAAGACCCCACCCGACCGATCGCCATCGGCGACCTGCACGCCACCATCCTCACCGCCGTCGGCATCGACCCCGCGAAGCTCACCCAAACCCCCATCGGCCGCACCGTGCCCTTCGCCGAAGGCAAAGTCATCCCGGAGTTGCTGATGTGAACCAAGCACGACGAACTAGAATGCCATCGGAGGGTTATCTATGCCGATCCATGACTGGACTCGCGCCACTTCCGGCGGGTTTCACAACTTCCACCAAGATTGGACGATCGAGATCTATCGGGCATTGAACTGGGGAATTCTTCCGCCGGGACACAGCGCTTTCATCGAGGCGGAAACCGACTCGGCGGCGTGTGCCCGCAAGGCCAACCGAATCGTCGTGCGGCACGAGTTCGGCCACGTTGTCGCGGTGATTGAAGTCGTCTCGCCCGGCAACAAGGACAGCGCGCACGCGATCCGGTCGTTCACCACGAAGGCAGTCGATTTCCTTCGGAACGGCGTGAACTTGGTCGTCGTCGATTTGTTCCCGCCCACGCCCCGCGACCCGGTCGGGATTCACCACGTCATTTGGAACGAACTCACCGACACGCCGTTCACGCCACGCCCACCCGACAAGCCGCTCACCGTCGCCAGCTACGACGCGAGTAGCGACCTAACAGCCTACGTCGATCCCGTAGCCGTCGGCGACCGCCTGCCCGACGCACCACTGTTCCTGGCCCCCGGCTGGTACGTCAACACACCGCTAGAAGCCACCTACCAGTCGTCCTGGGCCGTAACCCCGCAACCCATTCGCAACCTCGTCGAACCAGTCGATTAACAGTGGCCGTGATTTTATGGCCATGGAATATTCGACGAGTTGGAGAAGTTGGCGAAGTGAGTTAGCAAGCATCGCCGAAATTGATTTTTTGTAGCCCGCGGCGTGGGGCAAGGTGTCTCGCACACTTAGAGCAGATACCTTGCTCCACGCCGCGGGCTTGTGAATTTTCGTGACGTGTGACCCGAGCTTAGAGGCGTTGTACAACGAGTAGCGGGCGCGTGCTGTTGGGATGCCGAATGAATGGGGCTTGATATCTGGTCTGGCCCGACGACTCGATTCATGAGTCGTCGGACCGTGCGATTCGACCACTTCTCGTCAGTGCGGGTGCCCGCAGCCTACGCCGGCAAAGTTAACGGCGTCTCACGCAGCCAAGCCCAGGCGGCGGCACCGGAAGGCACCGAGTGCGGACGCGGCGCCGATGAGGCCCATTACCAAACCGGCCGGAACCGGGACAGGGTTTGCTTGGACCGGTGCCCCGTAGATGAACCGGGCGCCAGCAATGTCATCCGCTTGCGGACCGCTGAACGCTTCCGTGTAGAACGGGTTCATCAGAGAGTTCGGAACGCCGGTGTGGTTCAACCCGATGGCGTGGCCGATCTCATGCGCAGTAACTTGGAAGATGCTGAACCCCGGCCCGCCGAACCCGATTTTCCAGTTTTCAGACGTATCGAAGTGAATGTCCCCCGCCGCTGAAACCCCGTTGTTCGGCGGGAAGAAACCGTGAGCCAATACCCCACTGGGGCCATCGAACGTGTGACCCGCGATCCGGATGTCCCCCGTCGCCCCGGCCGCGTTGAACGCCAGCCCGTTGTCGGCCACTTCCACGAACGTGATGTCCGCGACCGCCGACCAGGCGGCAAAGGCGGCCACGATCTGGGCATGGAACCCGGCTGGCATGAACGCGGCCAAGGCGGTAGTCAGCCCAGCGTCACCGGGGGTCGCAATTCCCGACGCCATTAAACTCCACGTGACGGTCGCGCCGGTCCCGAACACAGGCGACCCCCATTTGCCTGGACTAGTCCCCCCGAGGACGAAGTTCTGGAAGACCGGGACTGGTCCGGCCGGGGCCGAGTAGGTGCCGGTGACGAACCCGGCGTGAGCCTGGGAAGCAACCGTGATAACGGCCATGAGTCCAAAAAGTAAACGTCGCATAGCTGGGCCTGCCGAAAAATTTTGCAGTCGCGGGTGGAGGAACCGCCCGATCGATTCTAAAGTGAATCGATGTGTGAGCATTTTGCATGGACCAAGTTCGATTGCGAGACAAATTACTGGTGTTTAACGCAAAATCGGAAATATATTTTCAACAGTGCAACTAATAGTCATCATGTGATGCAACAAGGGTTACTATTTGTAAACTTATTTAATCCATATTCTTTTAACTACTCAATCCCTTCACGCGGCTCTATATGGCCCGTTAGCAACTTCTTGTGTGGGCTGATGTCCACTGCCGGACCGTTGAAAGCATCGTCTGCCACCTTGCCTTGTCGGAACAATCGGCCTAATCGTAACAGTGTTGTTTTCGGAATCGCGGACCTGCCGTGCGCCTAGATGGGCCTCATTCCATGATTGTTGTTGACCATTTGACCAAGTTCTACGGCGAATACCCGGCGGTGCGGGACGTGTCGTTTGAAGTTCCCAAGGGCCGGGTGGTTGGGTTTCTGGGGCCGAACGGGGCTGGGAAATCGACGACGATGCGAATCCTGGCCGGGTTTCTGACCGCGACGAGCGGCAAGGCGTCCATTGCCGGGTTCGACGTGTTTTCGGACCCGATCGAAGTCCGGCGGCGTATCGGGTACATGCCGGAAAGCTGTCCGCTGTATCCCGAACTGCGGGTCGAAGAGTACCTGAAGTTTCGCGGCGGGTTGAAGGGGTTGGGTTGGAGCGCGCGACGAAAACGCATTGATTACGTGCTGGAACGCTGCTGGCTCACTGACGTTCGCCGCCAACTGATCGGCACACTTTCAAAAGGCTATCGCCAACGGGTCGGGCTGGCCGATGCACTGCTCGCCGATCCACCCGTGCTGATTCTCGACGAGCCAACTGCCGGTCTTGACCCGACACAAATCCGGGAAACCCGCAAGTTGATCCGCGAGTTGGGCGCCCAACACACGATATTGCTCTCAACGCACATTCTGTCCGAAGTTGAGATGACCTGCGACACGGTCATCATCATCTACCAAGGCGAAGTCGCGGAAAACGGCACGATCGCCGACGTCCGCAAGAAGCACAAGAACCAAACCCTCGAAGAAATCTTCGTCGGGCTAACTGGCCAACAAGGCATCTGATTGCATCGCCTTAAAATGCAAACCACGGGTCCGGGTCACGAAAGTTCATGGATTTCGACTTACCGCGAAGCGGTTGAAGACAATAGCCCAGGGTCGCGTTTCGCGCACCCTGGGAAATCGGCTCCGGCTTTTCTTACCCTGAAAGGGTTGAATCTGTGGTGCAGGTCCGATGCAACCGCTTCGCGGTAGTTGGTTCGGTGAATTGTGACCCAGGGTGCGCGAAGCGCGACCCTGGGCTACTGTCTTCAACCGCTTCGCGGTAAAACCAAACAACACCATCCAATAAACAATAGCTACACTTATGCGACCACTCTTGACTCTGATTCGCCGCGAATTCATGGCCTACTTTCTGTCGCCGATTGCGTATGTGACGTTGGCGGTGTTTCTAATCGTGACCGGGCACCTGTTCTACCTGACGATGACCGCACTAACTGAAAGCGGGCCGCGTGGGATTGAATACCCGATGCAGGGGATGTTGGGCGACGAGAAATTCTGGCTGGTGTTCCTGTTGATTCCCCCGCTACTCACAATGCGATTGCTGGCCGAAGAGCGCGGCACCGGCACGCTGGAAATGCTGCTGACCGCACCAATCCGCGATTGGCAGGTTGTGGCGGGAAAGTATATTGGTAGCCTGATGTTTTATGTCACACTGTGGCTGCCAACGTTGGTATATATCCCCATACTGGTCAATCTCGATTGGCAAGCCGGCCATGCCAACATTGACCCGATGCCGGTGGTGACATCGTACATCGGGTTCTTTTTCGCCGGTGCCATGTTCTTGGCAATCGGCTTGTTCGTGAGCAGTTTGGTGAAGAGCCAACTGGTCGCGGCGTTGGTGGCCATGCTCATCTGCTTGGTGTTCGTCGTCGCGGGCTTCTGGCGACCGGAATTGGACGAGAATTCCCTGACTGCGAAGCTGGTTTCGTTCATCAGCGTGCCCGAACACTTTCGCCGCGACTTCACACGCGGGCTGATTGATACCCGGCACTTGGTGTTGTACTGTAGCGTGACGGCGTTCTGCTTATTCCTCACAGTGATCTCGCTCGAAGGTCGTCGGCTGCGGGCGTA
>JAYSXU010000832.1:0-7963 GCA_043716965.1 Fimbriiglobus sp. | reverse complement strand
GGGTAGCCGTCGGTGTTCCCGGCGCTGAGGGTGCCACGGAATCGCTTCCAGTGGTATTGCGTGATTTGGAACCGGAGTGTGGAGTTGGCGTAGGCGACGAGCGCGTCTTGCAAGTACATTTGATCGACCAGGATCACGATCCCGACCGGCATCCGCCGGACTTGGTCCGTCGCATCAATGTACCGCTCTTTATTGCCGTCTAGGACAGTCATCGGCGGGCCAGACTTAGCCCCACCCGCCGTGCCGCCCATGCCAGCCATGCCGCCTGGGCCACCCCGACCCATCCCCATCATCCCTTCCATGCCTGCCGATGGACCTGCGCCGGCTATGCCACCCGGAGGGGCGCCCGGCCCACTCCCGGTACCACCTTCTGCGCCAACCACTGCTTCCGGCACCACAATAAACTTCGGGGTCTTCAAGGTGGCGGGGGCATGGCGGGCATCCCGGTAACCCAGTTGAATCATCTCGATGCGGCGCACGGGAACAGTGCGTGCGTCAAGGACTTGTTCGACCCGCGTGATTTTCTTGACATCGGTCCCCGGCGGAATGCCGTGAAGGCGCGGGACCGGGTTCACGGTGAGTATCTGATTCGCACTCAGGAATTCTTCTTCGATGCGGAAATCAATCGGTTGGGCGTTCTCCGACAGCCAGATTTTGAGCCGCATCGTTTTACCATTGCCCAGCAACTGCATCCGGTTCGTGCGGTTGGTGAGCTTGGCTTTGATGATCTTGTTGGCGTCCGCCCCCGACCCCTCCTTGGGGATTTCGAGATCGAGTTCCCAAATGCGACTGCGGAACTTGCGTTTCAGTGGATCTTTCCCGTCGTCCACAGCCTGAAAAGTCGCGGCGTCATGGTTGACGGTCTTCACGGGCTCCAGCATCGCCCGTTGAACCCAGAGGTCTTCCAGGGCGAGCCAGAGCTGGTCGGACGACGGCTTAATGTCACCCCACACGCTGACAAACCGCATGACCGCTTTCCAAGTACCGCCCTGGAACTGCGTGGGTTTAACGCTCTCGGCAGCCTGGTCGTAACTGGCTTCGTACACGTCTTTCTTTTTGAACTCTTCAAACTCGGAGTTGTCGTTCGGCAGTGGCACGCCGAACTTCTGGTACTTCTCTTCGTACACTTTCAGAAGGCCCTGGTTCGGCCACGTGAACAACGCCTTTTGAGCGAGCCAGTTCACTTCCCACAGCTTCTTCTTTTGGTCGTCGATGGTGAGTTTTTGCTTCTCCATCGTCGCGATGGCTTCGGTGCCTTTTGGCTTGATGTCCTTCAGTTCTTTAAGTTCTTTCTCGTTCACGGCGGAGGCGTCGCCGACGGCCCCGCCGACCATCATCAACATGCAAATGAAGGCGATGAACGTGAGCAGCGGCGCAATCCCGGCCAGGATCCAAAACAGGTTCTTTTTTAGTGCTTTCTTATCCATGACACAACTCGGAAGGAGGCAGGTGTTCGGGTTAGGTTTTATGAATCTCCGTCAGCCACTGTCCCAATTACGGGGTTATCGCTGCGCCTTCGACAGTTGGCGTCGGGTCGGTCGGGGTCGGTTCCCGCCAGACGAAACAAACGACAAACTCGATCCGCGGCTTCTGTTTTTCTTTCCCCGCCCCAGGCTGCAGCAACCCACCACCACCGGGCATTCCCGGTCCACCACCATCCATGCCCGGTCCACCCATCATGCCACCAGGGCCGCCCATGCCACCAGGGCCGCCCATGCCACCGGGGCCGCTCATGCCCATACCGCCGGGCTTGCCGCCCATGCCCATGCCGCTCATCATGCTGCTACCCATCCCACCGCCACCGGCCGATCCCGATGCAAGTAAGGGCGCCCAACTCGACCCCGTCGCCGCCCCACCGGGGCCGCCCATTCCACCGGGTGGGCCACCTGGGCCACCATCCGATGAACCACTCCCCACCGGCGGACCACCCATGCCACCCATTTTTCCGCCAGGTCCGCCGCCTTCGCCTGGCCCGCCGCCGCCCGTCGCGGAGCCGCCCGAGAGGCACTTTTCCAGCCACGACTGGCCGATGTAGCGGAACGTGTTGAGTTGCGGTTGGACATCGGCTTTGGCTAGCATCATGAACGCATGGCTCACGCGATCCGTTTTGACCTCGCCTTTGCTAGGTCGGACCGGGTCTTCGGCGCCCGGAATAATCTTGCCGATCTTGGCGTCGGCGTTGCTAGCCGGGTTGGCGGCAAACTCATCAAACCGTTGCAAGTTCCGGAGCAAGCTGCGGCGGATAAACCGATCCCCATCGACGTGATACGTGTACCCGCGAAGCTCAAAGACCCACCCGCCGCCCTCGACGGCCTTCGGTTTCTTGCGCTTCAAGGTTTCGTCCGTTTCGACTTCGGATTCCTTCATGTCTTTGGCAATGTCTTCATTGAACGTGGCTTTCACCACGGCGTCCGCCGCCGTCAGGAACGTGCCGACGTTGTCCACGTACCGGCAGTAAACCGATTCCAGGTTGCAGGTGGCCAAGTATTGCGACATGTCGTCGTCGCGGATTTTCTCAAGCGGAATGCCTTGCGACAGCCGTTCCTGGTACTTGATAAACGCCCGCCGGCCTTGCTCCGTGTTCCAGAACGCCCGTTGATCGTAGGGGGTCGTTTCCGTGAGGTTCGTTCCACCAATTTCTTGGCCTTTGTCGTCGATGTACCCGTGCCGCGGCATCACCGCCGAGAGCACTTCTTGCATCCGAATCCAGTTGATCCGTTCATCGTTGCCGACCACGATCGCCTTGACTTCGGTTTTCCCCGTATCGATCGCGGTGCTCTTGGCACTGAATTCGCCGTCTTGTGCTTTCGACAACGCAATGGCCGATTTGCCGGTTTCGATCCCCTTCTTGATGGACGAATCGGTGACCGCCGAAAGCTGTTGGCCGTACCCGAACGCCAGGATGCCGGTGCCGAACAACAGCGCAGCGGTTGCGGCAGCCACGGCCGGTTTCTTGGCCCGGATCAACCGATCGACGCGAACCTCTTGCGGCAACAAGTTCGTCTGGAGCCGCGACAGCCCCAAGCCTTGCAACGCGAGGCCGTAAGAAATCGGGAAGGTCAGCACGTTTTCCATGAACGTCGGGTCGTGCAGGACGGAGTCCCCGGAGAGCCGCTTGATCTTCGACGGTTTACGCACATCAAGGGACAGCTTTTCGGCGAGGTACTTCTGCAAGCCGGGCAGTTTGAACGCACTGCCCAGGCCCACGAGGTAAGCGATGTGGGCGTCGCGGTGCGTGTTCGTGAAGAACCCCAGCGACCGTTGCACTTCGCCGACGAATTCCGTGAGAACGGGACGCAACGCGCGCAGGATTTGGGCCAAGTCCGGTGACTTCGCGGCGTTCCGCTTCAGATGTTCGGCCTTGGCGAACGTGAGCTTCATTTCCTTCGTCAGCGCCCGCGTGAAGTGACTGCCGCCCAGCGGAACCGGGCGTTGCCAGATGATCTTGCCGCCGTCGGTGATGATGAGGTTCGAGCTGTCCGTGCCGATGTCCAGCACGACCGCACAGCGTTTCTTGCCGCGGGGAATCTCGTCATCCCCTTCGATGACCGCGTCCCCCTCGACGCCGCCCGGCCCGCCCTTTTGCAACAGTTCGTAGGTCGCAAAGTTGGTCAGTGCCAGGGGTGCCATCTGGACGTAATGAACTTCGGCTTTCACGCTCTGGTAGTGACCGAGGTGCTTGTTGATGATGTCGCGCTTCATGGCGAACAGGCCGATTTCGGTCTCCATCGCAAACCCGCCGATGGTCTCGCCGCCGCCGATCTTTTGGAAGTCCCAGACGACTTCGTCGAGCGGAAACGGGATTTGCTGCTTCGCTTCAAACTTCACGATGTCCGCGATCCGCTTCTCTTCAACCGGCGGCAACTTCACGAACCGCACCAGACCGCTTTGCCCGGCAATGCTGATCGCCACTTGGTCTTTACCCAGCGGGTTCCGCGAAAGGAACTTTTCGAGCGCTTCCCGGATTAGGGCTTCCGGGTCGGCGTCCGGTTGGGACAGAATCTTCGGGTGTTCGATGTAGTCGAACGCCGTCGCGGTCGGCTGGCCGTCAACCAGTTCCAGCCGCAAGGCTTTCAGGGCACACTGGCCCATGTCCAAACCCCAGACGCCGCCGATTGGTTTTGCCATGATTCAATCACTCTAGAATGACCCGCACCACACGCAAAGTGGGCGGGGATGACGACAATGGTAAACACTCCGAACGCCCGAAACCGAAGACAACCGCCAGCCACTTCTTCGACCCCACTTCTTCGATCCCAGTGCCCGAGCCATGATTTCAGACAAGGATTCGCCGCCACGGTAACACGGCTTCCGACAGCGTGTCAATTACCTGAACACCACGCCGCGACGAAATGTTGGCGCGAAATTGCACTGAACCGTCCGGTTACACCACCCGACCGAACCTTCCACCCACCCCGCACCACTCCGGAAACGAGTGCAGTTAGCAAGACGTGTAGAACCGACAGGGGAAAGTGAGAACGCCCACAGACCTGCGGGGAGTCGGTGGGCGATGGGGCACTCTACAACTTTGCGGTATTACTTGATGTTAGGCTTTGACTTCTGTGCCTCGATTACCCGAGCCTCGATTGCCCAGCGAAGATCGAGGCTCTCGTGGGTATCGATCGACAAGGACTCAATTAGCTTTAGGGCGCCCTGAGTATTACCGCGTGCGAATATTGCCTTGGCTTTGGAGATTGTGTAACGCTGTGTCGAAACCCGATCTAATGTTTCACTAAATGCTTCCCATGCCAATTCTGCTACCTTCAGTTCTTGTTCAGTCTTAGCGTGTCGAATGGACGACAAAAGGACCGCCGCTGTCGTGTGCTTCCGAGCGTTACAATCTGGCAAAGCCAGGAATTGTAGTGACGCTTTCGGAATATGGTCAGCAGGAATGCCATAGGCCAACATCAAGTAAAGTATTAACGACTTACGGTTCTGAATAAGTAACTCTGTTGTCTTGATACCTAGATCACGTATCGACAACTCGACTGGTGCCGACCGTAGAAGCTCTCCACCCGCCAACTTGACAACCGCACGAAGTTCAAATCGACCCGGTACATCGAAAACCGGATTACTCGGATTTCCGACCAGCATCTCCTGCGTGGCCATCGATTTGCCACTTGGAATCTCCAAGGGAACTGGCTCGGCGCAAAACGATCCATAAAACAGTGACGTGATTTTTTCAAAATGACTATCACCAACCGGGCGATATTCAAACCACACGGTCTCGTATTCTCCCCCCAATCTGTGCCGAAGACTAACACCTTCAGGTTTGGTTGTTTTCAGAGTAACCCTACACAACAACGGGTCTGATCGACAGATAGAAACAGCATCAACTTCTAAGAAAACAGTCGTCGATGATGGTATTGGAGCAAAAGAAATGATGCCCACAAACCACGACCAAATGAAAGCAACATCCGAGAAAAATGCAAGCATCACGTATCTCTCATGTTATATGATGAAGCACAACAATTTAGGTTGGCTTATTGATCTCACGGATGCGATTGATTGTAACAGGGTAGAATACAGCGAGTGCGTCATCCAGAAAAGCACCACCCCCCTCGGCCATTATCCCCACATCTCCATGAGGAGCCTTGAATCGGTGGCCAACCTCATGCGTCACATTTCGTTTTAGCATAGTGGCTTCGCTTTTTGCATTAGGGAAATATTTGTTATTAAAAGCAGCAGAATCGCGAATGGTCTCAGTGAAGATTAGCACCGCACCAGGATTGCCGTCCGCACCGCCGAACGATCCTCCACGTGTCCAAGAAAAAGTAGGGTTTGTTGGACTTAACGGCCGATCGCCATCATAAGGCCATTTATACTCGTATGCGCCAACGATTTGTACTGTCCAGAAGTTGTTATCGCTCGGAACATCCCTCATGCCTTTAGGCATATCATTGGATCCATTGCCTCCGATTACCATGTCAATGTCATTTATGTTATGCACGAAAGTCCAATCTCGGTTTTTGTTCAGCGCTGCAAGGTCCGCCACAGTCTCAACGTATGCCACCCTCATACTGTCCGTAAGGTGATTGAGTGGCGGGTCTGGAATAGGTCCGTTCGGGTCAACATCGTCTTTACCAATCTCCGTGTTCTCAACCCCGGCGCCATCGAATGGCCCGTCATTTGGCCCAGGTGCCTTCATACGATCTTGTTCGATATGTAAGTGTCTCCAAACCGTCAACAATCTCGACGTGACAGTCGCGGCTTTACTATCCGCAACCGCAGCCCCACCTGCGGCGAAATATACCCCGGCGTTTACACCATCGTTCTGTTTGGCTTTGACTGCCGTGAACAAGTCGATCGTGTTCACCGTCGCCACAACACGATAGTTGTCCCCTGGCTGGTGGGACACTTTAACCACGACGCTGAGGCGGCCATTCGCGTCCGAGACGCCATTGAATCCGCCAACACCGACGTTGCCAGCTCTGTTGTCGCTAGGCTTGGTTTCATCATCGACAGGACCTTGATTGGAGGACGGGTCGTCTACATCATAGATGTAACATTTAATGGGTACACCAGCAACGGCAGCAGTCAGTTGCACTTGGATCGTTACTTCATCTGCTACTGCTGCATCTCCGAAAGCCTTTCGCTCCGCGAAAATCCGCTGCCCACCACCGGGTGTGGCAGCAGGTTGATCATCCAGAGGGCCACCAGTCGCAGTACCTGTGTTTTCCCATGTCACGATTTCGATCTTTGGCCCTGGCGCTACGCACCCCCCGCCTCCCGAGACCGTATCCTCGGTGTCCGTGAAATCCCCTTCCGATTCGTCAACGGGCAGTGCGTCGGTCGTGTACCAGAAGTCGCCCTCGTCCCCCGGCATCATCCCCGTGTCACCGTTTTCGTCCTCCCCGCCCCATGCCCAGTTGATCTCGTCGCCACCCGTGCCACCTCCGTCCACTAGGCCCATCACCGCACCGACCGTATTCCCGGACGACTCCACGACGTCCAAGTCGGGCAGGCCGATGGTGAAGTGGCCCATGCCGAACGAGTGATCACCTTGGACAAACTCGAACGAGTCGTTGAAAACGTGGTAGTTCCACTTGTACGTGTCACCGTCGATGGCTGTCACGTTGACGGTGACCGTACCGGAACCGCTACTGCCGGTCCAGGTGAATTGCCCATCGTAAATGTCGGGCGCCGATGCCCCGCCGATGGTCGCGTCCCAGGTGTGATCGTTGTAGTCCCAGTCGGGAATGACATCGGGAAAATCGGCCATGTCTTCCATTAAGATCACGACATCCGACCCCGACACGCTCACGGCGAATGCCTCGTGGTCCGTCACTTCTCCCACGGTGTTGGGACCGAACTCGTGATCAACCGTTACGCCCTCGAATAAAACGCTGATCGTGCCAGAGAGCGCCTCGGTAACCGCATCTAAGGCAGTCGGGGCAAAGACCTGCACGGTTCCGTTGTGAACGATTTGCCCTGGATTGATCCCAAGGCCGCCGGTCAAGGTGGCAGCCGTGCTGCCGAGTGTGCCTTCGGCGGGTGTCGGGACCGCAACGCTCCACCATGCCGGAACGTCGCGGCGTTCGAGTTCGAGGAGAGTGGGGCGGAAGAGCTTGCGGATGAGTTGCGTCATGGCGTGTTTCGAGTTGGAGTGCAAAAGTGTTTCCGAACCGTAACAGCGGCATACTAAACTTGAATTTTGTTCGCACCTACACGGGTTGGATAATCTTATCCAAACTTTGTTCAGCCCCCGCAATAACTCACCCCGCCCAAAAATTGACTCTCAGCCGGTTACCCCAGCACATCATTGACCACTTTGCCGTGAACATCGGTGAGGCGGTAGTCGCGGCCTTGGAAGCGGTGGGTGAGCTTGGTGTGGTCCATGCCGAGTTGGTTGAGGATGGTGGCTTGGAGGTCGTGGACGTGGACCAGTTTGTCGGCGACGTTGAACGCGAGGTCGTCGGTTTCGCCGTAGCTGAAGCCGCGTTTGACGCCGGCGCCGGCCATC
>JAYSXU010000831.1:0-7971 GCA_043716965.1 Fimbriiglobus sp. | reverse complement strand
CAAGAAGTTGATGCAGAAAGAGTACGTAGTTGATGCGTCTCTGTACGGGTCGTTGGACGAACTCGCCAAAAAGATCGCGTACTTCTTCCATGCAAGTATCCAAGGTTGTGGCGGCTACCCCGGCGCTGCGGAAGCGTTGCGGTTTGTGGCGGAGAGTGGCCGTGCCCAGGGCTTGCTCGCGGATGGCCAATGCTTCACGCCCGCCCAACTCTTGAAGGCGATGTTGCATCAAGACCCCAGCTTTCAATTGGCGAATATGCTTCCGCCGAACTTGCGGATTCTGTCGGCGGAGAAAAAAGCCCACAAGCCCTCGGAGACGCTCTTCAAGGCCGCGATTGCGGCGCTCGCGGCACGGGGCATCGCCCCCTCGGAAATCCTGCATGTCGGGTCAAACTTGGCACGCGACATTGCCCCCGCGAAAAAACTAGGTATGAAAACAGCCTTGTTTGCGGGCGATAAGGCGTCTTTGGGCGCGACCCCGGAACAACTCCAAGACCCGCTGTTTCGACCCGACGTTCTGCTGACAGAACTGACCCAGATAGCCGAAGTCATTAGTTAAGGACCGTCCCATGCCCGTCCTGGACCCGCATTGCGATCTGTCCCAAATCGACTTCAACCGCGTCGTAGCGGACGCCCAACAAATCCGTGCGCTAATGCCGCACCGATTTGAAATGGAGATGGTCACGGCGGTGGTCCACATGGACCCGTTGAAGCACCTCGTCGTGGGCTATAAAGACGTCCGCCCGGATGAATTTTGGGTCCGCGGGCACTTCCCCGGTAACCCGATCCTGCCGGGCGTGTTGATGTGCGAGGCCGCTGCCCAGATCACCGCGTATTACACGCTCACACTCAAATTGAACGCGAACGTGTTGATGGGACTCGGTGGTATCGAAAACACACGATTCCGACGAGCCGTTCTGCCCGGCGAGCGACTGATTCTGGTAGGCAAGGGCGTTCGCGTTCGCCCCCGGATGACCCTGTTCAACGTGCAAGGCTACGTCGGCAAAGAATTGGCGTTTCACACGGACGTGATCGGTGTCGTACTCGGCAAACTTGAGGATTGAGTGTTGTGCGGAAACCCAGTCGATTGTCTCCCGGCGAACTCGCTCCGTACCAATGGCAAGCACTCGGCGAAGCGGGCTACGCCCGGTGGGGTGATGGCCCCGGTTTAGACACTGACCACCCCGAACAAACGCCGTTGACCGACCCCATCAGTCCTATCGTTTGGGCGGAGTTGTTCGGGAACAACCACCCCGTTGAAATCGAGGTCGGGTTCGGCAAAGGTCTTTACCTCGTCAACGTCGGCACGCGCCGACCGGACCGCAATTTCTTCGGCATCGAGATCATTCGCAAGTACCAAATGTACGCCACGAACCGGATCGCCAGTCGCAAACTGGCGAACGTGAAAACCTGTTGCGCGGACGCGAAAAAGGTGTTCCGCGAGTCGGTGACCAGCGGGACTGTTGCGGCAGTTCACGTTTATTTCCCGGACCCGTGGTGGAAGAATCGGCACAAGAAACGCCTGCTGTTCACCGCCGAATTCGCCCAGGAAGTGCTGCGGATTCTGCAACCCGATGGCATCCTGTATTTCGTGTCCGACGTGCCCGAATACTTCGAGATGGTGACCGAAACCCTTGCACAGGTAACGGCATTCCACAAACTGCCGCCGCCCGACGAATCCGCACCGCAGCACGACATGGATTACCTCACCAACTTTGAACGCAAGTTCCGTAAAGTGGGCAAACCGATTCACCGCGCGCAGTATCAGAAAATCACTTCGGCGTGAGGATTCCGTTGCCCATGCCCGATGCCAAACCGATTGCGACAACCCCGTCAACGTGGTGGTGGCCACCGGCCATTTTCGTCGGGTTTTGGATATTGCTAATTGTCGGCGGGCGTAGCAATTTCTTCCGCGATCCGGGGACGTTTTGGCACACCGTGATTGGCGAAAAGATACTGCACGAAGGCTTTTTTGACCGCGACCCGTTCACATTCACGTTCGTTGGCGAATACTTCATCGCCCACCAATGGCTTGGCGAAGTGGTGATGGCGGCCGTCCACCGGATCAACGGGTTTCACAGCCTGTTGGTTGTCGCCACCGCGATCCTCGCTTGGCTTTTTACAGTGCTGACGCTCCGGCTGATTCGCACGGGGTTACACCCGATTGCATGCCTGTTGCTGTCCGGGCTGACACTGGCTGCTGCGGCGTCGCACTTCCACGTCCGCCCACACCTGATGACGATATTCAGTCTCGCGTTCACGATGATGATGATTACCGACTTTGAAGCGGGTCGAATTCGACGCCAACAACTTTGGTGGCTAGTGCCCGTTTATTGGCTGTGGGCGAACACGCACGGCGGGTTCTTGGGTGGAATAACAACGCTTGGCCTTGCGGGTGCGGGATGGTCTGTCTGCCGTGTGTTGGGGTGGCATTCCCCCATACGGACTCGCGCCGATTTCGGCGTTCTCGTGCTGATCGCAACCGTCTGTGGCCTCTCTGCGTTCGTGACGCCATACGGTTCCGGGCATGTACAAGTTTGGCTCCAGATCATGAAGATGCCACACTTGCCGGAGATCATCCAAGAACACGCCCCGACGGACTTTCGGCACCCGATGACATGGCCGCTACTGGTGTTGGCGGCTGTGTATTTATTCTTACTGGCAGGCACCAAACCACGTGACTGGCGTGTGAGTTGGCTCTTTCCGCTGTTCTGGTTCATCCAAGCCTACAGCCGCGTCCGCCACGCGCCGTTATTCGCAGTGGTGGCGATCATTGCCATCGCTGACATCTGGCCGAAGACCCGGTGGGCTAGGTTGCTCACTGTCAAGCGCCCGGACTTTTACGACCCAGCGGGGTGTAATGTGAACACAAGTTGGCGTAGTGTTGTGTTGCTCGGCATGATTGTTTTCGGGGTGGGCGTTGTCCAATTTTTTGGCGGGACTTGGTCGCATTGGGCGGAACTGGATTCTGCACGATGGCCACTGGCGTTGCGATCGACGCTCACCAAGTACGAGCCGAAACCGGGGCAACCGAATCACTTGTTCAACGACTGCATTGACGGGGGGTTTGTGATCTACCATGCCCCCGGTTATCGGATCTTTATGGACGATCGGTGCGAACTGTACGGCGATGAATGGTTGGTCAAGTTTGTAAGAGCGGCCGCAGCGAACACTGGCCAAGCGATGGTCGAATGGCAAAAACAGTATGGCGAGTTCAACTTCGCCCTCACCCGAGTCGGTGCCTCGTTCGACGATTACTTCCGCGCTGACTCCGCAACGTGGGAATTGATCGAGGCCACACCGAACGCGAACTTTTATCGACGGCGCCAATAATTCGGATGAACACAAACCTCCTTCGCTCCTGGTTGAATCTCGCGCCCGGTCCGTGGCCGCCGGATGATCGCACATTGCTAGGTTTCAGCATCGGGCCGGTGTCACCCCAGGATGCCGAACGCCGAGCAATGTTGTTGATCGGTAAACTTCGCCCGCACCAACTTATTCACCCGGAGCTTGTGACCGAAGGGATGAACCGGCTCGCACAAGCAATGCTTTCGATTACAACCACCACTGTCGCACCGTCCAAGATACCAAAATCACCCCCACCGAAGACGGTTCCACCGCAAGCACCACTGCCTCAGATTCCGGTCGATTTCAGCCCTGATCCTGCACCAGTTGTGTTGATACCACTTCCAGTGGATTTGAAACCATCCCCGGTGGTTCTCGATGCCGAAGCAATCGTCGAAGATTCCCCCCCGTCGTCGACATTTCGATTCCAACAAGTGGACGTTGCCATAGCGGCAACACCGACTCACGACGCCGAAATTCCTGCCATTTCCATTCCGCAGGTCGTTCCACCGAACGTGCCCGTCGGCGCGAGCTTGGAAAGCCGCCGCTTGGCTTACCGTGAATTGGTAGCAGTGCGCGGTTTGATGCAAGCGTGGGACCAACTCCGCCCGTTCTTTGCGAACCCGTCGGAGAAAGCCGAAACGCCAGGGCGGGTCTTCGCGCTACTCGAAGCGATCACGGCATTCCGTGCCGCGAGCAATCATCCGGGGTTGAATTGGGGCGAAGTGCAAGACGTGGCACCTCGGGTTGCCGCGATCGGCAAGCAACCGCTGATCCTGCCCGTGTTCCGGATGCTGCTGCCCACCCAGCGACAACTGTTGGCCCGCGACTGGGCGATTGGCAAAGCCCACTTTGAAGCCCTGCGAATTGGTTTAAGAAAATCGTTGCGCCAGAGCCGTCCAGGTGTTACCATCAGCCGATCGGTGGAAATCGCTGCAACCACGATCGGGCAAAACCCGGAGTGGATTCTCGGTTTGTCAACGGCGTTCGTGTTGTGCATGGCAGGCGTCCGAATCCTGATCCGCTGACCAATCTCTGTCGCCTGGCGTCGCAATCCGCTTGACATTAGTTGTTGTGAGTCTTAGACTTATATTGATTCAGGACAAAGAGAAATCGGTCGCATTAACCCTCGGGGGATCGCCCACGTGACCAAGAAGGAAATCGTCAAGCAGATCTCCGAGCGGGCCAATTTAACCCAGCTCCAGACGAAAGAAATCGTGCAATGGACGTTCGACGCCATTATTGAAACCTTAGTCGCCGAAGGCCGGATCGAGCTGCGGAACTTCGGCGTGTTCGCGGTCAAAACCCGCAAACCGCGACGTGCCCGGAATCCGCGGACTAATGAAGAAGTTCAAGTCGAAGCCAAGAACGTCGTGACATTCCAGCCCGGCAAGATCATGGAAGAACGGGTTCGCAAAGCCCTCGTTTCCGGCACCACACAAAAGAAGTCCCGGAAATCCGATGCCGACGACTCACCCGAAGAGCCTGAGATTCTCGTCGGCGCGAGACCCAGCCGTAATGGCAAGCCGCATCACCATGACAATGAGCCGATTAACTCGGAACTGCCACTGAAATCCCGCTAATTCCCCGAAAACCCAGGGACGATCGTCCCTGGGCTTTCTTCCATAGGGACGATCGTCCCTGGGCTTTGTGGTGTTTTCGATTCTTCCACTTCTTCCGACAAAATTTGTTTCAAGCTTCGCAGCGGTTGTGCCGATATTACTGGCAACACTCTCCCGAACACTGATTCGGTGGGTGAAAAGCGTATCTCACGCACACGCACGGAGGCGGAGCGATGCGACGACTGATTAAGCGAGTCCTGCTGGCAATTTTTGCGGCATCGGCTTTGGGTTTTGGGAGCACGGGGTGCGTGAACCAGTACGCAGCCAACCCGAACACGCGGATGGACCAGTTGCTCAACGAGTCCGAAGATTATCGCCAAATCGGCGAAATCTGGCGGCGGTTCTGGTTCAACGACATGCCGTCCCACATGACGCCGGAACGGATTCATGGCGGCATCATGTAACGGAATTGCTGCAAGGGTTCGACTCAATCCCAAGCGAAACCGATTCACATCGGTTTCGCTTGGGATTGGATTCGTTGCTGCAATTCGGGGTAGAACCCGCTGAAGTCGGCGGTGAGTTCGTCGTGCAGTTCCGTGAGGAGCGGCATCGACTGTTCGAGCGGTAACGCCCGTTTCGGGATGCGCATGGCAACAACTTTTGAGACACGATACATTGTTTCGGCAATTCCCGAGACCGTGGCGTAGCTCACCAAGCGATCGGTCGAGATGAACTTGCGCAAGAACGGCTTGTCCTCGTCGTTCCAAAATTCGATACCGTCAAGCAGCACTTCGTAAGCTTCATCCGCGAATGTCCGCAGCGGCACGGTCGAGTAGCGGTCCCAATTCTTCGCCAAGATGTGATCGTAATAAACATCGATGATGATGCCAGAAAACCAGCCCCAATCGCGGCTAATCCGGGCGATGCTACGGTTGACCAGCGGATGAGCATCCGTGAACGCATCCACCAGCCGATGCGCTCGCACACCCGCTTGAATCGTCTTCGGCAACTTGTCGAAGTCCGGACCCTTCACGAAATCCGCCAGCATACTACCGATGCGGGCGTGTGGATCCGGGTCCGACAAGTGCAAGTGGGCCAAGAAGTTCACGGCATTTCTTTCCGATCGTGGAAGTCGCAACTCAGCCCGGAAATCGGGCCACGTCGTGAAACCTTCTCGTGTGGCTAGATTGTAAACCGATGTGCAGATTCTGGGAAGGAATCGAACGCGGCTTCGTTAGCAGGGTTGCGTGCTTGACGGCGCCGGCGGCATCGCTCATGCTAGCACTCCTGAACACGCCATCGACCGATGGCGTGGGCGGGGGATTTCTGGTCGTTCACAATAGGGGAGAGCATCTCTTGAATCGCAACTTACTGCACCGGATAATTGGCGTGGCGTTCATCAGTTGCTGCCTCTTCGTGGTACCCGCCCGCGCGGACGACGAAGACGATTTACTGGCCGCGTTCAAGCAGGCACGCGAACTCTACACGGCTGCTAAATATAACGAAGCGGCGGCGTTGTTCGAGAAGGCGTTGAAGTTGGCCCCCAAGGTTTATGGCGACAACCACGAGAACTCCGCCCTGATTATGAACAACTTGGCGGAGTTATACCGCATACAGGGGAAGCTCTCCGTCGCGGAGCCGCTCTACGAACGATCCCTTGCCATCCTGGAGAAACTCCTCGGCAAGGATCATCCCAAAGTTGCGACTGCACTAAACAATTTGGCATTTCTGTACCAAGATCAGGGCAAGCACAAGGCGGCAGAGGTGTTGAATGTGCGGTCGCTTGCCATTCGTGAGAAAGCACTCGGCCAAGACCACCCGGATGTGGGCCAGTCGCTAAACAGTTTAGCGGAAATCTACCGCATCCAAGGGAAATACACTCAGGCCGAACCGCTTTACCTTCGCAGCCTTGGCATCCAGGAAAAGACCCAAGGGAAAGACCACCCGAACGTGGCGGTGGTGCTTAACAACTTGGCGCTACTCTGCCGGTCTCAGGGGAAGTTCGCACAAGCCGAACCGCTCTACCAGCGTAGCCTGAAAATCAAAGAAACTGCATACGGCAAGGATCATCCAGCCGTTGCAATTGCCCTCAACAACTTGGCCATTCTGTACGTAGACCAGGAAAAGTATGCCCAAGCCGAGCCGCTGCACGAACGGTGCCTCACAATCCGCGAAGCCGCCTTCGGCAAAGACCACCCGGAAGTCGCGGACAGCCTCAACAACCTAGCGATTCTGTGCGCCGCCCAAGGGAAGTTCGCCAAGGCTGAACCACTTTACTTGCGCGGGTTGAAAATCTTTGAAGCGACGCTCGGCGGCGACCACCCGGCCTTGGCTGATGTCCTCAATAACTTGGCGTACCTCTACCGCGATCAAGGCAAGTTCGCGCTCGCCAAACCTCTCTTTTTGCGGTCACTCAAGATCAGCGAAACGGTGTACGGTCCGGCACACCCCGCCACGGAGCGAGCGCTCTTGAACCTCGGCATCTTGTACACGGATCAGGAGAATTTCGCCGAAGCGGTCCTGCTGCAATCGCGGTTGCGGCGATCGGCGCGGGCTTTTTTGCTCCGCGAACTTCCCTCCCTGTCAGTGCGCGAACAGCAGGATTTTCTCGCCCAGATTGAAACGCAACGGTTCGCGTTTGCCATGTCGTTGGGCCGACACCTGGGCAAAGACCAAGCGGTCGTTGCGCAGAGCGCCGAGTGGCTACTCAACGGGAAGGCGATCGGCCTGGAGAGCCAAACGCTGAACGCGCTGCTGGAACGCCAAGCCGACCCGGTGCTGTTGCGGCAGCTCAACGACCTCCGCGCCCAAGAAGCCGCCCTCGCGCTACAAGTCCTGAAGCCGGAACAACGCGACACCCTGCAAGCGCAACGCCGCGAACTGGAGAAGGCGATCGCACAAGCGGGCGGGGCGGCGGCCAAGCTCGGGCAGCCGTGGATCGAGTTGGCGGCCGTGAGACAAGCGATTCCCCGAGACGGCGTCCTCGTCGAAATCACCCGGTTCAAACCGACCCGCTTCGGCGCCCAAACGGGTGAGAAGTATTGGGGTGCGCCCCGCTACGTGG
>JAYSXU010000084.1:0-6123 GCA_043716965.1 Fimbriiglobus sp. | reverse complement strand
TTGGATTTCTCGGTGTCTCTGTGCCTCTGTGGTTAACATTCTTTTTTTGACCCCAGGGAGTTTGAATGCACTCTTCGGTTGGCTTTTCCGGATGGTTCGGTGAAAGGCGGAATCTGCGGCGGGGGTAGCTCTCTCTAAGAAAGCACTTCGATAATGTCTGGCGGACAACCCGCTAGACTGCGTACAATAGCGTACACCCCTCCGACGTTTCTCTAAGTGAGGCTACTATGGCCAGCCAAAATGTGATCGAACTGACCACGGACAACTGGGACACCGAAATCAAAAGCGGTACCCTCGTGGTGGCGGACTTCTGGGCGCCGTGGTGCGGCCCGTGTCGCCAACTTTCCCCGGTGATTGACCGCTTGGCGGATCAGTTCGCGGGCAAGGTCAAAGTCGGCAAAGTCAACGTCGATGAAAATGGCGAACTTGCCATGAAGTACGACGTGGCGACGATCCCCCGCGTCATGATGTTCAAGGGCGGCGAGCAACCCGTCTTCGTCCACGTCGGCACCATCAGTGACGCCGAGCTTGCAAAAGCCATTCAGCAGAACATGTAAACTGATTTCGTGCATCAAGACTGTGCGTGAGGGTGGTTCCAGCAACCACCCTTTTTTATTGCGCCGACCTGACTTTTTTTCCGTGGATGCTTCGTCATGAATGATACTCCGCCGAGTGGGTGGCTGAACCGGACGGTGATTGGGGCGGGGTTGACTAGCTTTTTTGCGGACGTGGGGTACGAGTTGGCCACATCGTTGTTGCCGTCGTTTTTGTTGGTGTTGAACTTGTCGAAAGAATCCGCCGGGTTGGCACTCGGCGTGATTGAAGCGGCGTCGGACTTCCTGTCGAATGCCGCGAAATTGGTCGTCGGGTGGTACTCGGACCGCGTCGGGAAGCGGAAGACGCTGGTGGTCACGGGGTACGTGTTGACGGGGTCTGCTTTCGCACTGTGTGCGATTGCCGTGGGATGGCCGTTAGTGTTGGTCGCCAAGTCGATTGCGTGGCTGGGCAAGGGGATTCGCGGGCCGTTACGCAACGCGATTATTACGGATGCCGTCGATCCGGCCCACCGTGGCAAGGCGTTCGGGCTTCACCGGGCCGGGGACACAGCAGGTGCGGTTCTGGGGCCGGTGCTGGCGTGGGTGATTCTGTATCAACTCCCCGCCGAGTGGTTCCCCGATCCGTCCGGACCTCACCGCGCCGCGTTCTGGTTTACGCT
Organism: Fimbriiglobus sp.; assembly: GCA_043716965.1. Classification (GTDB taxonomy): domain Bacteria; phylum Planctomycetota; class Planctomycetia; order Gemmatales; family Gemmataceae; genus Fimbriiglobus. The sequence goes on along the minus strand of JAYSXU010000084.1, from coordinate 4,907 downwards.
GGTTCCGGGCTTGGCTGCAGCGTTCACGTTTGCGTTTCTGGTTCGGGAAAAACGGTTCACGCCCAAGCCGGGGTTGCGGCTCGGGGCGTCACTGCTCGCCATGCCGACGGCGTACCGGCGGTACTTGGTCGGGATTGCGATTTTCGGCGTCGGGGATTTCTCGCACACGTTGCTGATTCTGGTCGCCACATCGACACTGACCCCCGAACTCGGACTGAAAAGCGCAGCGGAAATCGGCTTGCTGCTCTATGCGTGGCGAAACTTGGTTCAAGCCATTGCGGCCTTCCCCGCCGGGTGGCTCGGGGACCGTTTCGGGCACCTCCGTGTGTTAGTCGTCGGCTATGCAATTGCGGCCCTGACGATGCTCGGCTTCATCGCCGTGTTGGCCACGGATGCAGGCATGAACGGTTGGTTCGGGATGTTCGGGATGCTCGGCATTTTCATGGCGGTTCAAGAATCGCTCGAACCTGCCATTGTGCCGGAACTGGTCCCGTATAAATCGCTCCACGGCACCGCGTTCGGTGTTCTCGCCGTGGTCAACGGATTTGGCGATGTGGTCGCCAGTCTCGTCGTGGGAACCCTCTTCGCCACCGTCAACGAAACCGCCGGCCTCGCCTTCGCGGGAGTTCTCATGGGGTGCGGTGCAGTCTGGATGGCCCTGTACGGCAAGGAAAAAATCGCCCGCTAACTCCTAAAGCATCCTGATAAGGATGCCAGCGATTGGCCGGGGGTTGAACGTAGCGACACCCCCAGGCACGCTGCCAGGAGTGTCAGGGCGTGGAAACCCGACACCGCTTTTCCCCCATCTTGCCGTCGCCATTTGCTCCAACCCAAAGTGCGACTTATCTTACATTGTCGTGTCACGGGTTAAGAGATGTTCTCATTCACCCCATCGGATTGCGACTGCCACACGAGTTTCACGATCGACCATGAACTCGCTTCCCCCGCTTCAGACGGTTCGCAAATCTCCGTCGGCTACCCATGAACCCGTGACTTCCGGAGGTTCGCAACCGACTCTGACTACGCCCGCCGCGAACACTCAACCCACCGCTCCGACGGTACCGAACACACTCGATCATCCCGCACTGCCAGTGGTCGCCCGCGCTTACTTGGTCGAACTGCTTCACCACGGCGTCCTGACGCCCAATGTGATGCAACAGTTTCTGCAACAAGTCGGCAACCGGCTGAAGCAACTCAATACGCGGGAACGAACGGCGGAAGCCCTGATCGGGTTGAAAATCCTGACGCGGTATGTCACGACGCGGGTTCTTGCCGGTCATGCCCAGGGTTTGGTGTTCGGGAATTACCGGGTGCTGGACCGCCTGAACAGCGGCAGCGTCGGGATCGTCTTCCGGGGGGAACATCGCACCATGCAGCGGGAAGTGGCCATCAAGGCGCTGCCGTTGGACGAGCAGACCCGACCGGAAGTTCTGGAACGATTCACCCAAGAGATTCGGCTACTGAGCCGGATTAGTCACCCGCACATCGTTACCGTTCATGACGCTGGTACGCTGCCCGCAATGGAGGGGCTGTCCGCCCTGGCGTACATTGTGATGGAACTCGTGCCGGGTGGTGATCTCGAAAACTACATCTACGAGAAGGGCGCGCAACCCGTCAGCTTGGCCTGCGAGTGGGCACGGCAAATTGCGATGGCGTTGCAAGCCTGTCACGCCGCCGGGTTGATTCACCGCGACTTGAAACCGAGCAACATTTTGCTGACCGAATCCCTGTCCGTGAAGCTGATTGATTTCGGCCTCGCGCGGGATTTTGCATCGACGAAAACGCTGCCGAAGATGCTGTTGGGGAGTATCGACTTCCTCGCGCCGGAACAACTGTTGGATGCCCCGACAGCAGGCGAACCCGCCGACGTTTACAGCCTCGGCACCTGCTTGTTCTGGTTCCTCACGGGGAAACTTCCGCACAATTCCCAGCGCGATTCCGCCGCCGCACTGGAGGCGATTCGCAACGGCAATCCGCAGCGGCTGAAAGAAGTCCGCCCGGACTTACCAACCGCCCTGGATGCCTTATTAAGTCGGATGCTTTCGCGGCAACCGGGCGGGCGGCCCACGGCGGCCCAAGTTGCCCGCGAGTTGGCAAAATTTGCCAACCCCTGCACCAACCCGGTTCTCGCACCCCTAGACACGTTGCCGGAATCGGCGGAGGAAATCGAGCGACTTCGGCACACGATTCGGCACCTCGAAATCACCCTGAAGAGTACGACCGTCCAAGCCGAGTCCGCCCGGAATGCCGTTCTCACGGCGTTGAAGGCGGCGACGGCGTTGCGACCCGGCGAATCGGCCGGGCACCAACTCCGCGTTTCCGAATACACCCGATTGTTGGCCCGCCAACTTTCGGCAGCGTCGGAATGGCTCATGTTCAACGACCCCCGCGTCGTTGATGAAATCGCCCGCGTGGCGGCGTTCCACGACCTCGGGTTGATCGGCGTGGCGGAGGAAATTCTGACCACGCCGGGTCACCTCAGCCCGTCCGATCGGCACGCCTACGAAAGCCACCCGATCCTCGGCGACCAAATTTTGGACGCACTCGGTCAGGAGCATGGTGATGCGTTGTCGTTCTTGCGATTGGCTCGGGCCTCGGTGCGGCATCACCATGAACGCTGGGACGGAACCGGCTTCCCGGATCGCCTGACAGCAGCGCACATTCCCCCCGCCGCTCGGATCATTGCCGCCGCCGACGCCTACGATACACTTCGAGTCGGCGAACACGGGCAGCCCGGCCTTTGCCATGCCGACGCGGTGCAACACATCGTGCGTCAATCGACGACCGCGTTCGACCCCGCCGTCATCGAAGCGTTCCAATCCTGGGAGGCCGAGTTCGACCGAATCTACAGCGAAAACGCCCAATCCTTCGACGACATCGTTTCGCTGACACCGGAGACGGGCGAGTTGGGATAAGCGTTTAGCAGACCGGGTTTTCAACCCCAAGGGGGTTGTTCCCTTAGCCCAGGGTTGCGGACCGAAGGTTCGTTACCCTGGGACGCTTCCGCACAGGGCGCAATCTTCCGCCCTATGAAGCTTCCACCCCCAGCAAGTCGATTGGGGTTGGGTGCGGCGTCCCAGGGTAACGGACCTTCGGCCCGCAACCCTGGGCTAAGGGAACAACCCCGTTGGGGTAGAAAACCAAGATAATATAGACAAAATTCCACCAACACATGTGACGCTCACCCTGCATTCTTGCTGTCATCACCTCACGTGGCGTGTTACACTTCGCCCACTTGCCGAATCCATTGCTTGGGGGTGCTCATCATGCGTCACTACATTTTTGCGTTGATGCTTCTCAGCTTCACCAGCGTACTTTCTGCTGCCGAGCCGACGTGGAAAGCGGGCTTCGCGGCTGTTGCCATTACACCAACTGAACCAATGTGGATGTCCGGATACGCAGCCCGCACCAAGCCATCAGAGGGAAAGGATACCGAACTCTGGGCGAAGGTAATGGTGCTGGAGGACGCCAAAAAACATCAGGCGATTCTGGTCACGCTCGACCTCGTCGGCCTGAATCGGGATTACGCGGTGAAGTTGCGAGAAGCGATTGTCGCGCGGGACAAGGACCGACTGACGCTGCAGAACGTCGCACTTTCGATGTCGCACACCCATAGCGGGCCGGTCGTCGGGACCACGCTTCGCAGCATGTATTTCATTGACGCTGAGCAATCCAAAAAAGTCGATGATTACAGTGCCAAGCTCCCGAGCCTGATTTTGCAAGCGGTCGATCAAGCTCGCGCCAACCTGAAACCGGCGACCGTGACCTGGGGCGTCGGCAGTTGCGGCTTTGCCGTCAACCGGCGGGAGAACAAAGAAGCGGAGGTGGCGAAGCTGCGGGCCGACGGGAAGGAACTGAAGGGGCCGGTCGATCATGACACTCCGGTGCTGGCGGTGCGCAACGACCAGGGGAAGTTGCTCGGCGTGGTGTTCGGGTATGCGTGTCACGCGACGACGTTGGACTATTACAAGTGGTCCGGCGATTACCCCGGTTACGCGATGCTGGCGTTGGAAAAATCCCACCCAGGTGCAGTCGCCATGTTCGCCGCCGGATGTGGTGCCGACCAAAACCCTATCCCTCGACGGTCAGTGGAACTGGCGAAAAATTACGGCCAACAACTCGCCACCATTGTGAACGCGGTTTTAGCGAAGCCGATGAAACCGCTGGCACCCGTGTTCGGCGGGCTGTTCAGCGAACTCGCCATTCCCCTTGAGTCGATCCCGACCCGCGATGCGTTGGTGCAAGAATCCACGAGTGCGAACAAGTACATCGCGGCCCGTGCCAAGCACTTGCTGAAGATACTCGAAACCGAGCGCGAACTCCGTGGAACCGTGCCGTACCCGATTCAAACGTGGCAACTCGGCGAACTCAGTTGGGTGTTCCTGGGCGGCGAAGTCGTGGTGGATTATGCGTTGCGGCTCAAGAAAGAACTCGGCCCCAACCTCTGGGTGACCGCCTACGCCAACGACGTGATGGCCTACATTCCCTCGGTGCGCGTGCTGAAAGAAGGCGGGTACGAAGGCGGCGGCGCGATGGTTTATTACGGGATTCCATCAGCGTGGTCACCGAAAGTCGAAGAGATGATTATCGACGAAGTCCATCGCAAGGTGAAAGTGACCCGCCGGGACGTGAAGTGAAGGATTCCCATCGGGCGGAGCAGTTTTCGGGAAAAATCCTTCGGTCTCGCCTTCCATCCGGTCGATGCCTATTGTTAGCTTGACTGGTGTTCGGCGGTTAGTCATAGCGGTGAATCCGAACGGTTCCTGTGACCACACCGATCGAGACCGAGGCCCCTAAATTTTTGCGTGGAGATTGCGAACATGGCTCATATCGTGACGGAAAGTTGCAACGATTGTAAGTACACGGACTGCTGCGTCGTCTGCCCCGTCGAGTGCTTCTACCAAGAC
>JAYSXU010000830.1:0-2698 GCA_043716965.1 Fimbriiglobus sp. | reverse complement strand
TCCCTTACTTTTCCGCGAGCGCCTTCAGGTTTGCAAGCCCGCTCTCGAAGTCTTTGCCGACAAGTTTGTCCATGTTGAGGAAAACGCTCACAAGCTTCCCGATGAACTTGTTCGGCCCGTGCATGTCCCACGTGACTTCGGTCTTGCTTCCTTGACTGTCCAGTTTGAATTCCACGAGACAGTTGTTCTTGAACGGCTTCTCAAAATCGAGTTTCATGTGGACTGCCGACGGCCGCCGAGTGTCCGTGATCTCCATCCTGCCTTTGCCCGCTTTGCCGGTGCCGTCCCATTCATACACCGCACCGTTGCCTTCGGCTGGACCGCTGTAACTTTTCTTCATCGCCGGGTCGAGCTTGTCGTAGGGTGACCATTCTTTCCAGTTGTGCAAGTTGTTAATGAACGGGTAAATCTTGTCGGCTGGAGCCTGAATGATCGTGCTCCGTTTAACACGAAACACATTCGGCTTTCGACTGGCGAGAAACACCAGGACCAGGATGTCGAACGCGACGAACGCGACGAACGCCAGGATCGAGATCGTTAGTAAATCCATTGGGATTGCTCGGAGTTGGTGCTGAGATCAAAACTGTTCCTTGTTGATACGCGATCCCCAAGCCAGCAGCAAGCGGCTTGACACCTACCTCGACAAGTTCCGTTGGGTTACGTAGGCGAAAACGTGCTTCTGACGCCAATGCCCCCGGCAGGATTCGGACCTGCGCCTTCGGTTTAGGAAACCCACAGCCAGTTTCCGCAACAGCTTATAATTGCGACACTTCCGGTGGTACACCAGCGAACCTTCCCCTGAACCTTCCCCCGGACCTAGTGAAAATCGTCGCCGCGTGGCCGACGATCTCAGAACCGATTAAAGCCGCAATTCGGGCAATCGTTGCAAGTAATGTTTAAGCAACTCGTTGGCATAACCAACCTAGGGGAATCATCCCCCTGATCCCCCGCATCCCCCTGAAAATTGATTCTGCTTGGGTATTGATAGCGTTACATAGTAGAAGCAGTCGTACACGGTTTTTGGCACATAAAGTTGAGGCTGATCTCGGAATGTGAAAGAGCCGACGTTCCGCGACGCCTTCCATCAACAACGGTGCCTGATCCCGGCGGACAGGTTCCACGAGTCGCGAACGGTAGGGAAAGTGAAACAGCCGGTCCACTTCCGCATGACCGACGACGCGCCGTTCGCATTCGCCGGGCTGCGGGACGTGTGGGCGGACCGGCCGCACAAGCAGGCCACGTGATGTCACACCACGACGGGGGCGAACGAGTTGGTGAGCCGGTACCGCCTACCGGATGCCAGTGATCCTTCCCGCAATAGCCTTAGGTGTCCCGCAGTGGCTCTGGGAATCAAGCGAATCGTGGGGAAATCCAGGTATACGCGGACCGCGTCCCGGATCAGGTTCTTTTTCGCCTCGTACCAACTGACGGCCACTCGATAACAATGCGACACCAACCGCAGAAACGCTCGCAACGCTAACTCCACATGATTGTGTTGCGCCTTCGCGGCTCGGCATTGACATCGCTCAACCCCGGTGCATTGCTTGATCGCCCGATGATAGTGCTCGACCTGCCAACTGAACTCCTTGAGTTGCAATCGTTCCAACTGCGTCATCGTTAGGTCATTGGTGGCCCAGTGTTCAACGTCACCGTCTGGGGCGACTATCCCGAATACTTTGACCAGCCCATAGCCCTTCAACCACACCTCCGTGCCACTCACCGAAATCGCCGTGTCCTTCAACGCCCGCAACCCGTGCCGATCCTGGTTCACCCGGCGGTCCGATCTCAGCCGTGTCAGCCATCGCCACTGGAAGGAGTGCACGAGTTTGAGATTGGCCAAACTGCTGTACCAGCCATCGAATACGACGCAACGGGGCTGGAACCCGCGATCACGGGCCGTCGTGAGCATCGCGGCAAAGTGATCGTTCTTGGTGAGGTTGTCGGCCTTGTCGTAGAGGCGGTAGTCGCACGGGACCGCGCGGTCGCCGTCGGTCCACAGGAGCGTGACCAGATTGATCCCTCGGACGACCTGGTGGTGCTTGCCGGACCAGTGGCGGGTGACCAACTCGATGTCGCGGGCGTAGGGTTTGTCGAGTGTGGAGTCATCAATGACCAACACGCCGCCGATGAGTTGGACCTGAGTTTGGGCCTCGGTCCAGAGGGTGGTGGAGTCGGGTTCGAGGCGATGGAGCAACCGTGTGAGCGCATCGTGGGCGGGCGGATCCGGATAGTCCGGCTGAACCTTGGCCGCTTCTGTGGCGGTAAAGTGAACAGGTGAGACGATCAGGAAATCGATGTAGCCTTGGGGCATTACCTTGGCTTCGCTCATACCCGAAACTTACGCCACGAACTGAGCCAGCGCAAATGAGAATGTGATGCCACTGCGTAACACCTAAGCCTATCAAGTGTGGTTGGCGGCGGTAGGATTTGAACACCAATCGGATTCGCCTATGAATCCTGCATTTCTCGAAAAAGGTGCCGCAGAATCCGGCGCACCCATCCTTCCCGACCCGGATTTAGCTTCGGTCATCACCGCATGGGCATTTCTTCCGGACGCGATGAAAGCGGACATCCTGGCAATGGTCCGTGCGGCACGAGGGTGAGTTGCGTTGCGAACCGTATACGGTGTCTACGTCTACGGTGTTGGTAAAAGGGGTCTGACACCTCGGGAGGTGCGTCCGGGGAACTGGAACTCACG